>JBEIDM010000059.1:0-6877 GCA_040383445.1 Candidatus Methylopumilus sp.
AGCTTAGTGATACAAGTGATTGCCGTATGGCTTGGCTGGTTAGTGTTTTAAGCCTTAATCAATATAAAAGTGAATAATGATGCAGAATAAATTAATTAAGAATTTGATATGGGGTTTGATTGCGCTTTTGGGTGCGAGCGCCGTTGGAGGCATCGCGCTTAATCGTGGAGAGAGCATTAATGCGCTTTGGTTTATCACAGCAGCGCTTTGTATTTATGCGATTGCATATCGATTTTATTCCGCTTGGTTAGCTGCTAAGGTTCTTGTGCTGGATGAAACGCGCGCAACCCCGGCCGAACGTTTAGAAAATGGACGTGATTTTATTCCAACCAATAAGTGGATTGTTTTCGGTCATCATTTTGCGGCTATTGCTGGACCTGGTCCCCTAGTTGGGCCAACGCTTGCTGCTCAATTTGGTTATTTGCCAGGCACGCTTTGGATCTTGTTTGGTGCAGTCTTGGGTGGCTGTGTACAAGATATGGTGACTTTATTTATGTCTACTCGCCGCAATGGTCGTAGTTTGGGACAAATGGCGCGTGATGAAATTGGTCCTATTGGCGGTGCCGCTGCATTAATTGGTACCTTCGCAATTATGATTATTCTCATCGCTGTACTTGGGCTGGTGGTAGTGAATGCCATGAAGCATAGTCCTTGGGCAACTTCTACTGTGGCCGCGACGATTCCAATTGCCATGATTGTTGGTTTGTATATGCGCCATTTTAGAGTGGGCAAGGTGCTAGAGGCTTCAGCGCTAGGCGTAGCTTTATTACTCTTAGCTGTGGTCGCTGGTGGCTGGGTAGATCATAGCCCTTGGTTAAATGCGATTTTTGACCATGAAGGATTAACTCTTGCTTGGTGGGTGATTGCTTATGGATTTGCTGCTGCCATTATGCCTGTCTGGCTATTGCTTGCGCCGCGCGATTACCTGTCTACTTTTATGAAGTTAGGTACTATCATTTTATTAACGCTTGCCATTTTTGCCTTGCACCCCGCAGTCAAAATGCCAGCTTTGACCCAGTTCGTCGATGGCACGGGCCCTATTTTTGGCGGTAAACTATTTCCGTTTGTCTTTATCACGATTGCTTGCGGTGCAATTTCTGGTTTCCATGCCCTTATTTCTTCAGGTACAACGCCTAAGCTACTGACTAATGAACGTGATATTCGTATGATTGGTTATGGCGGTATGTTGTTAGAGTCATTCGTTGCCATCATGGCTTTAATTGCCGCCACTGTTTTGGAGCCAGGCGTATTCTTTGCGATTAATAGTCCAGCAGGTGTGGTTGGTAAAGAAGCGGCAGATGCCGTGGCACTGATTTCATCTTGGGGTTTTCCTGTCACTGTTGAGCAAATGCAAACCTTAGCCACCCAAATGGGAGAGTCTACTTTATTCGCTCGTACGGGAGGCGCGCCTAGCTTGGCTGTGGGCATGGCGAGTATTTTTGGGAGCGCTTTTGGTAACGGCATGTTAGCAATGTGGTATCACTTTGCCATTATGTTTGAAGCGATTTTTATTCTTACCACCTTGGATGCAGGTACGCGGGTTGGACGTTTTATGTTGCAAGATATGTTGGGAAATATTTGGCCTAAGATGGCCGATACATCTTGGTGGCCTTCAGTGCTCATGACAAGCGCCGTGGTCGTTGCGGGCTGGGGATATTTTCTTTATATCGGCGTGATTGATCCTAATGGTGGCGTGAATATTCTTTGGCCTTTGTTTGGGATCGCAAATCAGATGCTGGCGGCAATCGCGTTGAGCGTGGGTACGGGTATTTTGATTAAATCGGGCAAGTTGAAGTTTGCTTGGGTTACAGGTGCGCCTTTAGCTTGGTTGGTGGTGATTACGAGTACGGCTGCTTTTGAGAAGCTGACGAGTGCTGATATTCGTGTTGGCTTTTTTGCAGCTGCGAACGATATGTCAACTAAATTAGCTGCAGGAGTTTTACCTCCAGAAAAGGCGGCGGTTGCCCCGCAACTTATTTTCAATCAGCATCTGGATGCTTGGCTGACTATATCCTTCGTTGTGTTGTTATGGGTGGTGGTGCTGGATATGCTACGTGTCGCAGTACAGTCATATTTTGGTAAGCCAGTATTGCCAAGCTCAGAAGTGCCTTATCAAGCGAGAGTGAATTAATCTCGTGAATTTATTTAAGCGGATCTGGTCTAGCGCTAGGCAGTTATCAGGTGATGACGCCTATGAACGTTATTTGCAGCATTATGCAGAGCATCACAGTGATAGTAATGAGCCACCTTTAACAAAAGCCGCTTTCTTTAAAGCTTGGCAAGATAAGAAATGGACCGGAATTAAACGATGTTGTTAAGCCCGCTTAATGAAGCAGATGTTTCACGTGTGATTGAAATGGCTTGGGAAGATAGAACGCCATTCGAAGCGATTGAAGTGCAGTTTGGAATTGGTCAAGATGGCGTAATAAAACTCATGCGCGCAAATCTTAAAGCCAGTTCATTTAAGCTTTGGCGTGAGCGTACTCATGGTCAAACCACTAAACATGCCAAGCTTCGTAGCCCAGAAGTCACTAGACACAAAGCCAGTCATCGCGTTAAACAGTTCTAGATTGGTGGGCGATGGTAAACATCGCCAGTCCAATCACAATCATCGGTAAGCTTAGCCACTGTCCCATGCTCATGCCTAGACTTAGAATTCCCAAATTAGCATCAGGTTCGCGAGTAAATTCAGCTAAAAATCTAAAGCTACCGTAACCAATTAGGAATAATCCAGATACTGCACCTACAGGCCGTTTTTTGTTTGAATAGAGCCATAAAATCGCAAAAAGCAGAACACCTTCAAGTGCAAACTCATAAAGCTGTGATGGATGACGAGCAAGGGTGTCTACTTTAGGGAAGACCATGCCCCAGTCGGCATTAGTCGTTCTGCCCCATAACTCACCATTGATAAAGTTGCCCATGCGCCCTGCGCCTAATCCAATTGGCACCAGTGGTGCTACAAAATCCATAATGCTCATCCATGTTTTTTGGTATTTTCGACCAAAAAACACCATGGCAAGTAATACTCCTAAGAAGCCGCCATGAAAGCTCATGCCGCCTTGCCATACTGCAAAAATCTCTAATGGATGTTGAATAAAATAAGCTGCTTGGTAAAAGACGACATAACCAAGACGACCGCCTAAGATGACCCCTAACGCGCCAAAGAACATAGCATCATCAACCATTTCTGGTTCCCAACCTCGCCATACTTGCTTGCTAGCACGCCATTTACCTAACCATAGAAAAGCCATAAAGCCAATGAGGTACATCAGGCCATACCAATGAATGCCAAAGTTGCCGAGGTGAATAGCGATGGGGTCAAAACTAGGATGAGTAAAAGTCATGGGGAATAACAATCTAAAAAATTAATGCGGTAGGCTACATTTTACATCTAAGGTGAATCTGTAGGTGTCGAGAATCGAAAACCTTGCTTAGATTAAGGCCATATAACTGATGCCGTTTGTGGCGCTGTAGTTTAAAATTACATTTTTGATTTTTGTTGGATGCTGTCATGCCTGTATATCGTTCACGTACTACCACTCACGGCCGCAATATGGCGGGCGCACGCGCACTTTGGCGCGCGACTGGGATGAAAGACGGTGATTTTGATAAACCGATTATTGCGATTGCAAACTCTTTCACACAATTTGTGCCTGGCCACGTGCATTTAAAGGACATGGGGCAATTAGTTGCGCGCGAGATTGAAAAAGCGGGCGGTGTGGCTAAAGAATTTAATACGATTGCTGTCGATGATGGTATCGCGATGGGTCACAGTGGCATGCTTTACAGCTTACCTAGTCGTGATTTGATTGCCGACAGTGTTGAATATATGGTGAATGCACACTGTGCTGATGCATTAGTTTGTATTTCCAATTGTGACAAAATTACGCCAGGTATGCTGATGGCGGCGTTGCGCTTAAATATTCCAGTGGTCTTCGTTTCAGGTGGGCCAATGGAGGCAGGTAAAGTCAATTGGCAGGGAACAGTTCATAAACTAGATTTAGTTGATGCAATGGTTGCAGCAGCTGATGACAATGTGTCGGATGCTGAGTCTGAAGAAATTGAGCGCTCAGCTTGCCCAACTTGTGGTTCTTGCTCAGGCATGTTTACTGCTAATTCTATGAATTGCTTAACCGAGGCGCTTGGTTTGAGTTTGCCGGGTAATGGCTCTACATTGGCAACACACTCTGCACGAAAACAACTCTTTTTGAATGCTGGTCGTTTAATTGTCGATTTGGCTAAGCGTTATTATGAGCAAGACGATGAAACTGTATTGCCACGTTCGATTGCAAACTTTAAAGCTTTTGAAAACGCAGTTTGTTTAGATGTTGCAATGGGCGGATCAACGAATACGGTTTTACATTTGCTAGCAGCGGCGCATGAAGCCGGTGTGGATTTTACGATGAAAGACATTGATAGGCTTTCACGCATAGTGCCTTGCGTCTGCAAAGTGGCGCCAGCCACTGCTAAATACCACATGGAGGATGTTCATCGTGCAGGTGGTGTGATGGGTATTTTGGGTGAGTTGGATCGCGCAGGTGTGATCCATCGTGATACGCCAGTCGTTCATGCGCCAACAATGGGCGATGCACTGGATCAGTGGGATGTAATGAACCCTGGTCATGAAGATGCTAAGAAACTTTATTTAGCTGCGCCAGGTGGGATTGCTACCACCATCGCATTTAGCCAATCGATGCTTTGGCCAGCCTTAGACACCGACCGTGCTGAGGGTTGTATTCGTGATAAGGCCCATGCTTATTCACAAGATGGGGGTTTAGCTGTTTTATACGGCAATATTGCCGTTGATGGATGCATCGTGAAAACGGCAGGGGTTGATGACAGTATCCTTAAGTTCACAGGCCGTGCGCGTATTTTTGAATCACAAGATGATGCAGTTGCTGGCATTTTGGAAGATAAAATTGTCGCTGGTGATGTTGTGGTCATTCGTTACGAGGGTCCCCGTGGTGGACCTGGTATGCAAGAAATGCTCTACCCAACTTCTTATCTAAAATCCAAAGGATTAGGTAAGGAGTGTGCGTTATTAACTGATGGGCGATTTTCTGGTGGTACATCTGGCTTAAGTATCGGACATGCTTCACCAGAAGCTGCTGAAGGTGGTGCGATTGGCTTGGTCGAAGAAGGCGATACGATTGAAATTGATATTCCAAACCGTACGATTAATTTAAAAGTGGATGATGCAACTTTAGCCAAACGTCGAACCGCGATGGAAGCAAAAGGGGCAAAAGCTTGGAAGCCTGTGAGTCGTGAGCGAGTTGTTTCACCTGCACTACGAGCTTATGCCGCGATGACGACATCAGCATCTAAGGGTGCGGTGCGTGATGTAAACCTTATTGAGAATAAATAAGTTAATTTATGATTCACTTACAATTAGCTAAAAACAAGGTGGGTATTAGTGCTGGTGTGACCCAATATGAAGATGAACATGGTCTTCAGTTTTTATCAGTAGAAAATAGTCACACAACAGCGACCATTGCTTTGCAGGGCGCGCATGTCATGCATTGGCAACCAAAGTCTGCGACGCAGCCGGTATTGTGGTTATCTAGCAATGCACGTTACACCGAAGGTCGTTCAATACGTGGAGGCATCCCAATTTGCTGGCCTTGGTTTGGCGCACATCCAACGGATAGTAGCTATTGCCCTCACGGTTTCGCACGTGTCATTCCTTGGAAAGTATTACAAACCAGTATTGTGGCAAATGGTGCAACTCGCTTGTTACTGGAAATGACGCATACGGATGTCACTAAAAAACAATTGTCTTATGACTATCGTTTTGTTTTGGCAATCACTGTGGGGCAGACCTTACGCTTGGAAATGATGACAACTAATTTAGCTAGTCATCCATTCATGATAGGTGAAGCTTTCCATACTTATTTCAATATTAGCGATGTAGATCATATTGAGATCACTGGTTTAGAAAACTTAATGTTTTCAGACAAAGTGGCTGGCTATCAACGTAATGTGCAACATGGCCCCATTAAATTTAATGGGGAGTTTGATCGCGTCTATTTAAATAGTCGTCGTGATTGTGTGATTCATGATGCTGGCTATGAACGTAAAATCCGGGTAACTAAGTCTTGTAGCCATACGACAATTATCTGGACGCCTTGGGGCGATAAAGCCAGTCAGATGGGTGATATGGGTGCGGAAAATGAATGGCGAAAAATGATTTGTTTGGAATCAGCCAATGCCATGGAAAATAGCGTGACGATTTACCCGAATGAAACCCATACGATGGTCACAGAATATAGTTTAGAAGCTCTGAACAAGTAGGCAAATGAGTTGTCAACCAAGTGTTGGATTTATACGTTGAATAATTACTTGGATTTGATACATATCAAGTTCGAGTGAAAAGCTAAAAAAATCTTTCAAAAGCGTCAAAATATTGAGTATCATTGCAGTTGGCAGTAGTTAACGTTTTATATGTAGTATTGTTTAAGGAGATGTCATGAAAGCATTATTATTATCAGTTGCTGCTGCATCGTTGTTGTTAGCTGGTCAAGCTAACGCTGATGACGGCGCAAAAGCATTGGCACAAAAAAGCGGCTGTTTAGCTTGCCACTCAGTAGAGCAAAAAGTTCTTGGCCCAGCATACAAAGATGTTGCAGCTAAGTACAAAGGCAAAGACATGGAAGCTAAGCTAATTGCTAAAGTTAAAGCAGGCGGTAGCGGTGTTTGGGGTCCAATTCCAATGCCAGCAAATAGCCCACAAGTTAAAGATGCTGACATTACAACTTTAGTGCAATGGATTTTAGCAATGTAATTTGTAGTATTGAATTGTAAAAAAGCCCGCAACTGCGGGCTTTTTTATTGCTACTTAGCTTTTATGTTTTAGCTTACTGTGGTGCATAGAGTAAAC
>JBEIDM010000060.1:0-6875 GCA_040383445.1 Candidatus Methylopumilus sp.
AAGCGTCTCTCGATAAAATCGAATACGAATTAACAAAGTATCCAAAAGAAAACCGCCAAGGTGCGGTGATGTCTGCATTGCGCATTGCGCAAACGGAAAAAGGTTGGCTTTCTAAAGAAACCATCGCTTACGTTGCAGAATACTTGGGCATTCCTGCGATTGCTGCTTTAGAAGTAGCAACTTTCTACAACATGTATGACTTGCAACCTGTAGGCAAACATAAGATTACGATTTGCACCAACATCTCTTGTATGTTGCGCGGCTCGGACGAAATCGTTGATCACTTACAGAAAAAACTTAAAGTAGGTTTTAACGAAGTGACGAAAGATGGTCAGTTCTGCCTAAAGGAAGGCGAGTGCATGGGTTGCTGCGGTGGTGCGCCATTGATGCATATTAACAACACTGAAATGCATGAGTTTTTAACGCCTGCCAAAGTGGATGAGATTTTGGAGGGCTTGAAATAATGTCATTACATAAAAAGCCAATCGTCACTGATTTAAGCAAACAAACATTAGTGACCCTTCAAACGCTATCTGTTTCAACAGATAAAAATCCAGGCAACATTAAAAATTACGAAAAGTTGGGTGGTTACGCTCAGCTTAAACGTATTGTTACTGGCAAAGTAAAAGCGACGGATATCATTACTGAAGTGAAAACTTCAGGGTTGCGTGGTCGTGGCGGTGCTGGTTTCCCAACAGGTCTTAAGTGGAGCTTTATGCCACGTTATTACGACGGTACTAAGTACTTGGTCTGTAATAGCGATGAAGGCGAGCCAGGTACATTTAAAGACCGCGATATTATTCGTTATAACCCACATCAATTGATTGAAGGTATGGCGATTGCCGCTTATACCTTAGGTGCGCGTGTTGGTTACAACTATATTCACGGCGAGATTTGGCAAGATTACGAGATTTTTGAAGAAGCCTTAGCGGATGCTCGTAAGGCGGGTTACTTAGGTGAAAACCTATTTGGTACGGACTTCTGTTTTGATTTATATGCAGTGCATGGTTACGGCGCTTATATTTGCGGCGAAGAAACTGCATTGATTGAGTCTATCGAAGGTAAAAAAGGTCAGCCACGCTTCAAGCCACCATTCCCAGCGAGTTATGGCGTGTTTGGTAAACCAACCAACGTCAATAACACTGAGTCTTATGCTTCTATTCCTTGGATTTTGCAACATGGCGGTCAAGCCTTCCAAGACTTAGGCGTGCCAAACTCAGGCGGTACTAAATTATTCTCTGTATCTGGTCATGTTGAAAAGCCAGGGAATTACGAAGTGAATATGGGGATGCCATTTACTGAGTTGTTAGAAATGGCCGGTGGTATTTGGAAAGGTCGCAAGCTTAAAGCCGTTATTCCAGGTGGACCATCAACGGCAGTAATACCTGCATCTGCGATTATGGGCGCAACCATGGATTATGAAGGCCTATCAAAAGCCGGTTCTAGTCTTGGTGCTGGCTCCATGATTGTGATGGATGACACCACCTGTATGGTGAAAGCGCTTAAACGTTTGTCTTATTTCTTCTACGAAGAGTCATGTGGTCAGTGTACGCCATGCCGTGAAGGCACTGGCTGGGTATATCGCGTGCTAAAACGTATTGTAGATGGCGAAGGCAAGATGGAAGATTTGGACTTGCTGACAGATATTAGTAATAACATTTCAGGCCGCACGATTTGTGCCTTAGGTGAAGCTGCTGCAACGCCAGTACTAAGTTTTATTAAACACTTTAGACCAGAATTTGAATACTACATTCAGCATGGCAAATCCATGGTGACAGGTAAATAATATGTTGAAAATTGAAATAGACGGCAAACAAGTCGAAGTCGATCACGGCACCACGATTATTGACGCAGCAGATCAGCTTGGCGTGGAAATCCCACGCTTCTGTTATCACAAGAAATTGTCAGTCGCCGCAAACTGCCGTATGTGTTTGGTGCAAGTTGAGAAATTCAACAAACCATTGCCAGCTTGTGCAACACCTGTTGCTGATGGCATGAAAATTTTTACGCGCTCAAAATCAGCCATCGAAGCACAGAAGAGTGTGATGGAGTTCTTGCTGATTAATCATCCTTTAGATTGCCCAATTTGCGATCAAGGTGGTGAGTGTGATTTGCAAGATATTGCAGTGGCTTACGGTGCAAGTGGTTCACGTTACACCGAAGAAAAACGTGTGGTACTCAATAAAAATATCGGTCCTTTAGTTAGCACCGATATGACGCGTTGTATTCAATGTACGCGCTGTGTTCGCTTCTTAAAAGAAGTGGGTGGTATGCAAGAGCTAGGCCTTGTTGGTCGTGGTGAGCATGCAGAAATTATGGCTTATGTGGATAAGAGTGTTGAATCTGAATTGTCAGGCAACATTATTGATTTGTGCCCAGTGGGCGCTTTAACAAGCAAGCCATTCCGTTACTCAGCACGTAGCTGGGAATTAACACGTCGCCCTTCGATTGCTGCGCATGATGGTTTAGGCTCGCACATTGAAGTGCAAGTTAAAGACAATAAAGTCATGCGTGTATTACCACGCGAAAAAGAGAGCATTAACGAATGTTGGTTATCTGACCGCGACCGTTTTTCTTATGAAGGTTTAAATAGTCCAGATCGTTTGACTAAGCCGATGATTAAACATCATGGCGAATGGCATGAAACCGATTGGAAAACAGCGCTTGAATTCGCTGCACGTCATATCAAAGAAATCACCGATGAAAACCCAGCTGATTTAGGTGTGTTGGTTTCTCCAAATAGCACCATGGAAGAAGGTTTCCTAGTTAAAAAACTAGCGAAAGCTTTGAAATCAGGCAACGTAGACCATCGTTTACGTCGTAGCGATTTCCGATTAGATGGCCGCTTCCAAGGGACACCTTGGATGGGCTGCAATATTAGCGATGTACAAGAGATGGATCGCTTCTTAGTAATTGGTAGTAATTTACGTAATGAGCACCCATTAATTGCTCAGCGTATTCGTAAAGCCGTTGCTCAAGGCGCAGAGCTTTCTATGGTCAATCCTATGGATGATGACCAATTAATCAATGTTAGCCATAAAGCGATTTGTTCACCTAACGATATGGTGAATGTGCTAGCTCAGATCTTAAAAGCGATGTCTGGGTTACAACGTCTTTCACTTTGCTTACCAAAATCAATTAGCGATATTTTGGAAGGCGTGACTGTGCGTGAGAATAGCCAAGCGATTGCTGAGAGCTTAGCTGGTCATGGTAAAGACTATGATTTGATTAGTCCTAAGAGCGTTATTTTCTTGGGCAATATTGCTCAATATCATCCACGTTACGCTGAGATCTACACTTTGGCTGAAGCGATTTCTTCACTATGCGGTGCGACATTCGGTATTCTTTTTGAATCATCTAATCGTATTGGTTTGGACTTAGCACGCGTATTGCCAAGTCAAGGTGCGCTTAATGCGAAGAGCATGTTAGAGCAACCAAGAAAAGCTTATATTTTATTGAATGTTGAGCCAGAGTTAGATTGCAGCAATGCAGCTTTAGCAAAACAAGCGATGGCAAAATCAGAGTGTGTGATTGCACTGACTTCATATAAATCAGAAGCCTTAGAGAATGCACATGTATTGCTTCCAATTGCGCCGTTTACAGAGACTTCAGGTACGCGTATGAGCATGGAAGGTCGCGTGCAGAGTTTTGCGGCGGCAGTGCGTCCTCTAGGCGAATGTCGCCCGGCTTGGAAAGTATTGCGAGTGTTGGCGAATACCTTAGGTTTGAGCGGCTTTGATTACGAGAGCAGTGAAGAAGTTAAAGATGAGATTTTTGGTGGTGAGAAACCATCTACAGTGGTTTGGAATCGTCTAAATAATAACTTGCGTGTTTTATTTGACGTTAAGGTAATGGAAAAAGATAAGGCGCTTCAACGTTTAGGAGAAGTGCCTCAATTCCAAATGGATGCCATAGTGCGTCGTTCACCACCATTACAAAAAACCAAATATGCGGTTAAAGCGGTCGCTGGCATGAACGCAGATCTAATGTCTCAGCTTGGCGTACAAGAGGGCGATCAAGTCTTGGTTCAGCAGGGTAAAGGCAAGTTAAAACTTCCAGTTAAGCTAGACAATCGCCTTGCTAAACGAGTTGTTCGAGTGATTGGCTCACATCCTGAAACCAGTGCGCTTGGAGAGATGATGGGCGAGATTGAGGTAAGCAAAGCATGATTGATTTAATGCAGCCTTTATTAAATTGGATGGCGCTACAATTTGGTAGCTATTGGCCAGCTGTTTCGATTACAGGTTGGACGCTAATTAAGATTGTTGCCATCGTATTGCCTTTGATGGGCTGTGTGGCTTATCTCACGCTTGCTGAACGTAAAGTCATTGGTTTTATGCAAGTCCGTATTGGCCCTAATCGTGTGGGTTATTTTGGTTTGCTTCAACCACTTGCTGACGGCATTAAATTACTGATGAAGGAAATCATTATTCCTTCAGAAGCTAATAAAGCCTTGTTCTTGATTGGTCCAGTATTGGCGATTGCACCAGCATTTGCGGCTTGGGCAGTGGTGCCATTTGATATGGACATGGTGCTGGCTGATGTAGATGCAGGTTTACTTTATATCTTAGCGATGACTTCAGTGGCCGTGTACGGTGTGATTGTGGCGGGTTGGGCTTCTAACTCTAAATACGCATTCTTAGGTGCACTGCGTTCTGCAGCGCAAATTGTTTCTTACGAAATCGCGATGGGCTTTGCGTTAGTTGGCGTTTTAATGTGTGCTAACTCATTGAATCTTGGGAAAATTGTATTGGCGCAATCTGGTGGTATTTTTGAGTGGTACTGGTTGCCATTATTCCCGCTGTTTGTGGTCTATTTTATTAGCGCAGTGGCTGAAACTAACCGTGCACCGTTTGACGTGGCTGAGGGCGAGTCAGAAATTGTGGCTGGTTTCCACGTTGAATACTCTGGTATGGCTTTTGCCGTATTCTTCTTAGCTGAATACGCCAATATGATTTTGGTGGCGATGTTAGCAGCCATTATGTTCTTGGGTGGCTGGTTATCTCCAGTGCCATCAATCATTCCTGATGGCTTCTTATGGTTGCTGGCAAAAGTAGCTTTCTTACTATTCTTCTTCTTGTGGTTCCGTGCGACTTTCCCACGTTACCGTTATGACCAAATTATGCGTTTAGGTTGGAAAGTGTTTATTCCAATCACCTTGGTCTGGATTATTGTCGTTGGTGCGATGATGCAAACTCCTTGGGGCTATTTGTTCCACTAATGGGACGAGTATGTGAAAAATATGATTAAGAAAATTACACAAGTTATTTCAAGTTTGATGCTGGTGGAGCTGCTGAAAGGAATGGCGCTGACTGGGCGTTATTTCTTCTCACGCAAAATCACGGTGCAATTCCCTGAAGAGCGAACACCAATGTCGCCTCGTTTTAGAGGTTTGCATGCTTTACGCCGTTATCCTAATGGTGAAGAGCGTTGTATTGCTTGTAAGTTATGTGAAGCGGTGTGTCCTGCGATGGCGATTACCATTGAGTCTGAGCAACGCGAGGACAATACCCGTCGAACCACACGCTACGATATCGATTTAACGAAATGTATTTTCTGTGGCATGTGTGAAGAATCTTGCCCAGTGGACTCTATCGTTGAAACACGTATTTTCGATTACCACGGTGAACAACGCGGTGATTTGCTTTATACCAAAGAAATGTTGCTCGAAGTTGGCGATAAAAATGAAGCGCAAATTGCTGCCGACCGTGCAGCTGACGCTAAATTTAGATAAGGCGATGAAGTCATGATTTTTCAAGATTACGTTTTTTATGCACTTGCAGCGATTCTGCTGATTGCAGGTTTGCGTGTGATTACCGCACGTAACCCAGTGCATGCTGCACTTTACTTGGTATTGGCTTTCTTTACGGCAGCGGGTATTTGGTTGTTGTTAGAAGCTGAGTTCTTGGCGATTGCCTTGGTCTTGGTATATGTCGGTGCTGTGATGGTGCTGTTCTTGTTTGTGGTGATGATGCTCGATATCAATCTCGACAAACTACGTGAAGGCTTTTGGAGTTACTTGCCTGTTGCTGGCACCATTGGCGCTTTGATGGCCGCTGAAATGGTGATGATTTTAGGTACTAAATACTTTGGTCCAGCGATGTATGCACCGCCGGCACCTCATCATGCTGATTATAGTAATACGGCTGAATTAGGCATGCATTTATATACAGAATATTTATTGCCATTTGAGTTGGCCGCAGTGGTGCTGTTAGTTGCGATTGTTGCAGCGATTGCATTGACTATGCGTGATCGTAAAGATTCTAAATTTATCGACCCTGCGGCGCAGGTGCGTGTGAAACGTGCTGATCGTGTTCGCATGGTTAGTATGCCTGCAGAAGTTGAAGTATCTGCAAAAGATGAAAAGGCGGCTTCATAATGGTCAGTTTGTCTCATTACCTCATTCTTGGCGCATTGCTATTTGCAATTAGCGTGGTTGGTATTTTCTTGAATCGCAAAAACGTCATTATTTTATTGATGGCTATTGAACTGATGTTGCTTGCAGTGAATTTGAATTTCATTGCCTTCTCACATTACCTAAATGACATTGCTGGTCAGGTGTTTGTGTTCTTTATTTTGACAGTGGCAGCTGCTGAATCTGCCATTGGTCTTGCGATTTTAGTTGTGCTGTTCCGTAATTTACGCACCATTAATGTTGACGATCTAGATAGTTTAAAAGGCTAGCCACGGGCTGAACCAGAAACAATGAATAACATCTCTATGCAAACCATCTACTTGCTAATTCCTTTGTTGCCACTCATCGCAGCTGCGATTGTTGGTTTATCAGGAAAAGTTTTGCCACGTGCTTTTGCACATGTCCTCACCATTTTGGGTGTAGGTGGTGCTTTCGCTTTGTCTGTATTGGTGTTCTTAGA
>JBEIDM010000061.1:0-6702 GCA_040383445.1 Candidatus Methylopumilus sp.
GAGCGCTATGTTCATTAATCGCTTCTTTCACAATCGCTTCTAAACCTTCACCTTGACGTTGCTTTACATGTTCGATCAACTGCAAACGCATTTGCAAAGCCCAGAAGCGTTTAAGATGCATCACGATATCTTTTTTAGCTTGGTCGGCATCAGGATAAGATTTAAAAAACGTCCCGATCTGATTCGCCATCGTGATTAAATGCTCAATATTCATTCTACTTCCTTCTTTTACTTCTTTTTAATAATCAATCGTTCAGGATGGGTATACACCACATATTGTTCAGCGCGGGCAAAACCAACCAAGCTGATACCAGACTGCTCCGCCACTCTAATCGCCAGACCTGATGGCGCTGATATCGCGACCAACATCGATACACCGGCTACTGCAGTTTTTTGTACCATTTCATAACTAGCGCGGCTTGTTGTAATTACAAAACCATCACCTAAATCTGCTTTTGCCCTTGCGCCCAAGAGTTTGTCTAAAGCGTTGTGCCGACCAACATCTTCACGCAACCTTAAGACATTACCATCAACATCAGCCCATGCACTCGCATGAGTGGCACCTGTCTTAACTTGCAAGTGTTGCAGCGGCTCAATACTAGCTAAAGCTTTTTTAATCGCAGCCTCATCAAATACTCGGCTGTTTTCAATCCGAACATCAGGTAAACGCAGAGCTTGAGCTAAACTTTCAGCACCACATAAACCACATCCTGTTCGCCCAGCCATGCTACGGCGTCTATCTTTTAACAAATGAAATCGCTCAGTAGCAATTTCCAAATGCAGCTCAATGCCGTTATCTTGATGTGCCACATCAATACCATACAATTGGTTTGGCTGACTTAAGATGCCCTCAGCTAAAGAAAAACCTAAAGCAAAGTCTTCTAAATCTTGAGGGCTAGCCAGCATCACCGCATGAGAAATGCCATTATAAATCAATGCAACAGGCACTTCCTCAGCCACAAAATCCTCAAGCTCAGTACAACTGCCTAATCGACACTTTGTAACATTTACTGAGCTAAAAGATGATTTTGAAAGCATCAGACATGTCCCCGCAAAGACATTGCGAGGACTGATTGACTAAACTTTAGCTTCTGACTTTGCATGCTCAACAAAGCCAATTTGCTCTTCACTAAAGGCTTTGTATTGACGTTGCCAGTCTGACAATTGTGACACTTTATTTAACTGAACTGCTGTCACTTTAAACTCAGGACAGTTCGTTGCCCAATCTGAATTATCCGTTGTAATCACGTTGGCGCCAGACTCAGGATGATGGAATGTTGTATAAACCACACCAGGCTGAACACGCTCTGTGATTTTTGCGCGCAGTACTGTCTCACCAGCACGACTCGTGATACCAACCCAATCACCTTCATTAATGCCACGATCTTCAGCATCATGCGGGTGAATCTCGATCAAGTCTTCAGTGTGCCAAGCCGTGTTATTAGTGCGGCGAGTTTGCGCACCCACGTTGTATTGAGAAAGAATTCGTCCAGTGGTTAAGATAAGTGGATATTTAGCATTCACTTTTTCTGTCGTTGGCACATATTCAGTAATAAAGAATTTACCTTTACCACGCACAAATTCATCAATGTGCATCGTTGGCGTTCCAGCTGGGTTTGCGTCATCACAAGGCCATTGAACACTTCCAAGCTCATCTAGTTTCTTAAAGCTTATACCTTTAAATGTTGGCGTTAATGCTGCAATCTCATCCAAGATGTCACTTGCATGGTTGTAATGCATAGGATATCCAAGTGCCTCAGCAAGCTTAGCTGTCACTTCCCAATCCTCAAAACCATTCTTAGGTGTCATCACACGACGCACAGGTGAAATACGACGCTCAGCATTGGTAAATGTGCCTGATTTCTCAAGGAATGAAGCGCCAGGGAAGAATACATGTGCGTACATTGCGGTTTCATTTAAGAACAAATCTTGCACAATCACACATTCCATTGATTCAAGCGCATGGGTAACATGCTGCGTGTTTGGATCAGATTGAACAATATCTTCACCCACACAATAAAGTGCCTTGAAGTTACCCTCAATTGCTGAGTCCAACATGTTAGGAATACGTAATCCTGGTTCGCTGCTGAGCGGACGACCCCAAGCAGTTTGGAATAATGCACGTGTTGCATCATCAGATACATGACGATAGCCAGGGAATTCATGCGGCATTGAACCCATGTCACATGAGCCTTGCACGTTATTTTGACCACGCAATGGGTTAACACCCACGCCTTCACGGCCTAAGTTGGCTGTTGCCATTGCTAAGTTAGCAATACCCATTACAGTTGTTGAGCCTTGACTGTGTTCGGTCACACCCAAACCATAATAAATCGCTGCATTGCCTCCTGTTGCATACAATCTTGCTGCAGCACGAACTTCTTCCGCTGGCACACCAAGTTCTTCACTTAAGGCTTCTGGTGAGTTTTGTGGTTTAGACACAAAGTCACGCCAAACCTGGAAAGAATCCCACTCACAGCGATCTTTAACGAAAGCCTCGTCTATCAGACCTTCAGTTGCGATCACATGTGACATTGCAGCAATCATCGCTACGTTAGTGCCTGGACGTAATTTCAAATGGAAGTCTGCTTTTACGTGTGGTGATGACACCAAATCAATCGCACGAGGATCAATCACAATTAGCTTAGCGCCTTCGCGTAAGCGACGTTTCATTTGAGAACCAAATACTGGATGACCATCAGTTGGGTTAGCACCCATTACTACAATGACATCTGACTTCATCACAGAATCAAACGTTTGCGTTCCTGCAGACTCGCCCAATGTTTGTTTAAGGCCATACCCAGTAGGCGAATGGCACACACGTGCGCAAGTATCAACGTTATTAGTGCCTAATACTGCACGAATCAATTTTTGTGTCACATACACTTCTTCGTTGGTACAACGTGATGAAGTGATACCGCCAATCGCTTCCTTACCGTACTTACCTTGAATACGGGTAATCTCACCTGCCGCATATTTAATCGCCTCATCCCAAGAAACTTCAGTCCATGCGTCATGGATACTCTTACGAATCATTGGCGTTGTGATACGATCCTGATGGGTTGCGTAACCCCAAGCAAAACGACCTTTAACACATGAGTGACCATGGTTAGCGCCACCATTTTTGTTAGGGACCATTCGAATCACTTCTTCGCCCTTCATTTGTGCATCAAATGAACAGCCAACACCACAGTAAGCACAAGTTGTTGTTACTGAATGCTCTGGCACTCCATGATCAACAACAGACTTCTCAATCAACGTGGCTGTTGGACAAGCTTGCACACATGCACCGCAGGAAACGCACTCTGAATCCATAAAGTTCTCAACACCTGGCGCAACTTTAGATTCGAAGCCTCGACCTTGGATCGTCAGCGCAAACGTGCCCTGAACTTCTTCACATGCACGAACACAGCGTGAGCAAACGATACATTTTGATGGATCAAATTGGAAATAAGGATTGGATGTATCTTTTTCGGCTTTTAAATGATTTTCACCGTCATAGCCGTAACGCACTTCGCGAAGGCCAACTGCACCAGCCATATCCTGCAACTCACAATCACCATTGGTTGCGCAAGTTAAGCAATCTAAGGGATGGTCAGAGATATAAAGTTCCATCACCCCTTTACGAATATCTGCTAATTTAGGTGTTTGCGTTTTAACCTTTAGCCCTTCAGCTACAGGCGTGGTACAAGATGCTGGATAACCACGACGACCTTCAATCTCAACCAAACACAAACGACAAGAACCGTATGGATCTAAGCTATCAGTTGCACATAGTTTAGGAACTGTTACGCCAGCGACCATGGCCGCATGCATAATTGAAGTGCCTTCAGATACGGTAATTTGTGTACCGTCAATTTCTAAAGTAATTTTTTTATCAGATTCGACAACTGGTGTGCCAAAGTCTATTTCTTTATTAATTGCATTATTCATAATGATCTCCTAATGGCCTAAGCCACTTGACCTTTCTTTAGCCCAAAATCTTCGGGGAAGTGATTGATGGCACTCAAAACTGGATAAGGCGTCATGCCTCCCAAAGCACATAAAGAACCATTCAACATGGTGTCGCTTAAATCACGAACTAATTCCATGTTTTTTGCATGATCTTTACCTTCAATAATTTTATCCATGACTTCAACACCTCGTGTTGAGCCAATTCGACAAGGCGTACATTTTCCGCAAGACTCGATAGCACAAAATTCAAAAGCATAACGTGCCATTTTGGCCATATCTACGGTTTCGTCAAATGCAACAATGCCGCCGTGTCCAAGCACTGCCCAAATTTCAGTGAATTTCTCGTAATCCAAAGGTGTATCGAACTGGGATTCAGGCAAATAGGAACCTAGGGGGCCGCCTACCTGAACAGCACGAATAGGCTTACCAGAAGCAGAGCCACCACCGAAGTCATATAACAATTCGCGCAATGTCACACCAAATGCTTTTTCCACCAAGCCACATTGTTTAACATTGCCAGCCAATTGGATTGGCAAAGTGCCACGAGAACGCCCCATACCGAAATCTTGGTAATACTTACCGCCTTTATCAAGAACGATAGGCACCGTCGCCAATGAAATCACATTATTCACAACGGTAGGCTTACCAAATAAGCCTTCAATCGCAGGAAGTGGTGGTTTAAAACGCACAATACCGCGTTTACCTTCTAAACTTTCTAACAATGAAGTTTCTTCACCACAAACATAAGCACCTGCAGCACGACGGACTTCTAAATCAAACTGTTTACCACTTCCGCAAATATTTGCGCCCAAGTACCCTGCTTTATAAGCATTAGCAATCGCCTCATTTAAGGTGACTAATGCATCGGGATATTCTGAACGAAGATAAATATAACCTTGCGTAGCACCAACAGCTAAGCCTGCAATGGTCATACCTTCAACAAGAACTAATGGATCACCTTCCATAATCATGCGATCTGAATAGGTACCTGAGTCACCTTCGTCAGCGTTACATACGATGTATTTTTGATCTGCAGGCGCATTAAGAACGGTATTCCACTTAATTCCTGTTGGGAACGCTGCACCGCCACGACCACGCAAGCCGGAATCGGTTACTTCTTTAACAATATCAGCAGCACTCAGCTTTAATGCATTTTTAAGACCTTGATAACCATCGTGAGCCACGTAATCTTCTACTGAAACTGGATCGGTAATACCAACACGTGCAAAAGTTAAACGCTCTTGTTTTTTCAGCCATTCAATTTCATCCGTCAAACCCAAATTCAGAGGGTGTGCACCAGCATTAATAAAATCCGCATCAAATAAACTTGATACATCTTTTGGCATCACAGGGCCATAAGCCACACGCCCTTTAGGCGTCACTACTTCGACCATCGTCTCTAGCCAGAACATCCCACGTGAACCATTACGAACAACTTTAATATCTAGGCCGCGCTTAGCAGCTTCAGCCTGAACATTTTTAGCGACTTGATGCGCACCTAATGAAAGCGCGCTAGAGTCTCTTGGTACATAAACTACCGTTGTCATTTACGTACCCTTCGCTTCTGCAATAATTTGATTAATACGATCAGCATCTACACGCCCACAAACTTGTTCATCAATCATAATAGATGGCGAACAAGCACAATTACCTAAACAATAAATAGCTTCCAAAGTAATCGCGCCATCTTCTGTAGTCTCATGATAATCAACTCCTAATGTCTTTTTAACATGAGCTTCCAAAGCCTCAGACCCCATTGCCTGACATGATTCAGCACGACAAATCTGCAAAATGTGTCTACCAGGCGCATGCGTACGAAAATGATGGTAAAAAGTAACAACGCCATGCACCTCAGCAA
This sequence comes from Candidatus Methylopumilus sp., assembly GCA_040383445.1. GTDB lineage: Bacteria > Pseudomonadota > Gammaproteobacteria > Burkholderiales > Methylophilaceae > Methylopumilus_A. Next base: position 5,813 of record JBEIDM010000061.1, read on the forward strand.
CTGACAGATTCAAGGCTTTAGAGATACTTGGATAACTGCTCTCCGGCACATATCCAAGATCATCCTGGATTGCATGCAACAAAGGCATAAGTGCCCCAGGCATCGAACGATGAGATGCAATATGTGCATCGATTCTCGCGACATTTTCTTCTAACACTAAAACTCTCCAAGACTTTGATGAGGCGCACAAAGCACCACTAATTACTAACAACCAATATTGTAACAAATTGCAACAACTCTACTAGAGCGAATCAAGCAAAAGTTGATAAAAACAGTACAGTTTATTCGATTATCTTATCCAACATAGGTTCCTTATGCATAAAACTTAAAAAAGAAGCAAAAAATCCCGTGAATTGAAAAATGAAGCTTTATTTTGTTTTAAATTAAGGTAAAGTTGTAGGTGGATATTAAGCAACATGGCGCTTATTCATCAAAAAATCAACGGAGATCAATACAATGAGCTTAGATTTACTTAAGGGCATGGGTGTAAAAATCCCATACAAAGCCAAATACGATAACTTTATTGGTGGCAAATGGGTTGCGCCTGTTGGCGGCGAATATTTCGACGTGATAACCCCAATTACTGGATTGCCATACACTAAAGCAGCACGCTCTGGAGCTGCTGACGTTGAATTGGCGCTAGATGCAGCTCATGCTGCAGCTGACGAGCATGCACGACTACGAGCAAAAGAGACTTCTGAACGGTTCATAAAAAAATTAGAAAGGGATGACCTATTTTGTACTTCGCAATGCGGAAAAGCTGCCTTCAATTTTTTTGGTTGTGCAAACAAGAAGAGACCAACAAAGGTAGAGAGCCGCGCAAGCCCTGTTATTCTCTCCACCTTGAAGAGGGGGAGAGTCTGCAGCCCTTTAATGTGTCTGTCTGTCAC
>JBEIDM010000062.1:0-6669 GCA_040383445.1 Candidatus Methylopumilus sp.
CACATTAGCTGCTGCTAAGAATATTAATAGTTAAAGAAAGTACAAAAATGAGTGATAACGTAACTACAAGTATGGATATCCATGAAATATTGGATCATTTACCTCATCGTTATCCATTTATGTTGGTAGATCGCGTATTGTCTTTAGATGTAGGCAAGGAAATTGTAGCGGTTAAGAATGTCAGCATGAATGAACCATTTTTTCCAGGTCACTTTCCTTATCATCCAGTCATGCCAGGTGTGCTTATTGTTGAAGCTATGGCACAAGCTGCGGCTATCCTGTCATTTAAAACAATGAACGTAAAGCCTACGGATGATGCAGTGTATTATTTTGCAGGTATTGATAGTGCTCGCTTTAAAAAGCCTGTGTCACCGGGTGATCAGTTGATCCTGAAAGTAAGTATCGACCGTATTCTTCGCGGTATTTGGAAATACAAAGGTGTTGCATTGGTTGACGATCAGATCGTTGCTGAGGCGGAAATGATGTGCATCCTTAAAGAAATAGCATAGCGCTTTATGTCAGTGATTAAAATCCATCCAACCGCTATCGTTGATAGCAAAGCTCAACTTGCATCAGACGTTGAAATTGGCCCTTATTCAATCATTGGGCCCAATGTTCAAATTGATAGTGGAACAAAAGTTGGGCCGCATGTTGTTGTGTCTGGTCATACTTCAATTGGTAAAAATAACCAAATTTTCCAATTCTCTTCACTTGGCGCAGCTCCGCAAGATAAAAAATATAATAATGAGCCGACAAAGCTTGAAATAGGTGACAACAACACTATTCGCGAATTCTGCACTTTTAATCTAGGCACTGTCCAAGATAAAGGCACGACAGTCATTGGAAGTAACAATTGGATTATGGCTTATGTTCACGTTGCACATGACTGCCATATTGCCAACAACACGATTTTAGCTAACAACTCATCTTTAGCTGGGCATGTCGATATTCATGATTATGCGATATTAGGTGGATTTACCTTAATTCATCAGTTTTGCAAGGTTGGCTCTCATGTAATTACTGCTGTTGGTTCAGTTGTTTTTAAAGACATCCCTCCTTACGTAACTGCTGCAGGTTACGATGCCAAGCCGCATGGAATCAATTCGGAAGGATTGAAGCGCAGAGGCTTTACACCGGAAAACATCACTGCAATTAAGCGTGCTTACAAAACATTGTATCGACAAAGCCTAACTCTGGAAGAGGCAAAAACGGCCTTAAGCTCACAAGCGCTAGATCATCAAGAACTTAAGGTAATGCTAGACTTTTTGTCATTATCAACACGCGGTATCGTTCGTTAAAAGTTATGCGCAAGCTCGTTGGTATTGTTGCTGGCGAAGCTTCCGGTGATTTAATCGGAAGTCATCTGATTAGGACACTTAAAAAACAACGTCCAGATTTAGATTTTGTTGGTATCGCAGGGCCTAAAATGATTGCTGAAGGCGCTGAGTCTTTATACCCCATCAGTAAATTATCATTGCATGGCTATGGATTTGATGTACTTAAAGAAATACCTGGTTTATTAGGTATTCGTCGCGCTTTAGTACGTTATTTTAAGCGCGTTCAACCATCTGTTTTTATTGGCATTGATGCGCCAGACTTCAATTTTTCACTTGAACGCAAGTTAAAGAGAAGTGGGATTAAAACAATACATTACGTAAGTCCGTCCATTTGGGCTTGGCGTAAGGGGCGTATGTCTAAAATAAAACGCTCCGTTTCACATATGCTTGCCTTATTTCCTTTCGAGCCTGCGCTATATGAAGCTGCTAGAGTTCCAGTCACTTATGTTGGTCATCCTTTAGCAGATATTATTCCAATTGAAGTTGATACTCAAAGTGCACGAGATGCGCTTCGTTTAGAAAAGCATTCTATGGTTGTAGCTATGCTTCCAGGAAGTCGAGTAGGTGAGGTTAGCAGACTGGCTGATTTATTCGTAGAAACCGCATTTCAAATCTCAAAACAACGTGAAGATGCATTATTTCTTGTTCCATTAATAACAAGAGAAACTAGAGATATTTTTGAAAAAGCGCTTTTCGATAGAATTGCTAGTCTTGATGCATCTGATGTAATACCAAACGTAAAAATCATGTTTGGTCATTCTCACTTAGCCATGCAGGCTGCAGATGTTGTGATAGTAGCTTCTGGAACAGCTACACTTGAGGCTGCGCTGTTAAAAAAACCAATGGTTATCACCTATAAAATGCCGTGGTTTAGTTGGCAGATTCTCAAGCGTTTAAATTATCTTCCTTATGTTGGATTGCCAAATATTTTAGCGGGTCGATTTGTGGTTCCTGAGCTTTTGCAGAAAGATGCTAATCCTGAAAAACTGTCCTCAACAGTTCTTGAAATGATGGCTGATAAATCTAGGGTTAAAGAGATTGTGATTGAATTTACAAACATTCATCATTTGTTGCGCCAAAACACAGAGGAAAAAGCTGTGCAGGCGATTCTGAGTTATTTGTAAATGAAAAATACTGGTTTTATTTGTGGAGTTGATGAGGCAGGGCGTGGGCCATTAGCCGGCGCTGTATTCGCAGCCGCTGTTATTTTAGATCCGATTAAGCCAATCGCAGGCTTGGCCGATTCAAAAAAATTAAGTGAAAAGAAGCGAGACTTCTTAGCTGGCGAAATTAAAGAAAAAGCATTGGCTTGGGCTATTGCCAGCTGTTCAGCGGAAGAGATTGATGAGATCAATATATTGCAGGCAAGTCTGCTTGCAATGAAACGTGCTGTTGAGAGTTTGTCATTGCAGCCAGATGAGCTTTTGGTTGATGGGTTACATTGCCCTAAGCTATCAATTCCTATGCGTGCAATCGTCCAAGGCGATAGCAAAGAAGCTTGTATTTCAGCAGCTTCTATATTGGCAAAAACAGCACGTGATGCTGAATTGTATATTTTAGATGAGCAATATCCACAATATGGATTCGCAAAACATAAAGGCTACCCAACGCCACTCCATATGCAAATGTTGGCCTTACATGGTGTATTACCTATACATCGAAAAACCTATGCGCCAGTTAGACGTTTGTTAGAAGTAAATAAATAAGTTTGTTTCTTAAAGAAAGATATAGATGATGGATGTAAGAGACAGTAATAGTAACGTATTGGCTGACGGTGATTCAGTTCAAATCATTAAAGATTTGAAAGTGAAGGGAACGTCAGTGACATTGAAGCGTGGGTCAGTGGCAAAAAACATACGCCTAACTGATGATCCAGAAGAAGTTGAATGTAATGTTGAAAAGGTAAAAGGGTTGGTGCTTAAGACTTGTTTCTTAAAGAAAGTTTAGGCCAGTATTAAAAAAACCGTGGGTTGTCTGTGTAAATCAGGCAACTCAGTTTTCTTCCATTCAGCAACAGTTTTTGTTGCAATTAATTCACTACCAAAGCTAATGTTTCGAGCTAAGCATAATTTGGTATTTGGATTGCAGTTTCCTAGAATGTCCTCAAACATATGTTGGTTGCGGTAGGGCGTTTCAATGAAAATTTGAGTTTCATTATGCTTATGAGATTGCTTCTCAATCTCTTTCAATTTATTTACTCGTTCATTCTTTTCACTTGGCAGATAGCCCAAAAACGTAAATCGCTGACCATTTAATCCTGAAGCGATAAGGCTCAATAAAATTGATGATGGACCCACTAAAGGAATAACTTGAATTCCTTTTTTATGAGCGGCTGCAGCTAAAAGCGCTCCAGGGTCTGCAATTCCTGTGCATCCGGCCTCAGAAAGCATCCCTATGTTTTTTCCGGCTAACAAAGGGGCAATTAATGCGGGTATATCTTTTTCATTCGTATGCTCATTTAGCAGCAAGAGCTCAAGTTCTCGTACAGGCTTATTCGTTTTGATGAGACTTAGAAATCGACGTGCACTTTTTTCATTCTCAACGACAAATGTATCAATTTCTCGTGTAATTGATACTACGTTTTCGGGTAATACTTGTTTAATGTTTTCATCCCCTAGTGTTACCGGAATCATGAATAATTTACCGAATGCCATATTTGCCTTAAATTTTTTATTGTGATTTAGATGACGTGAATATTTTCAGCAGTCAGCATAGAGATAAGTTTGATGAGTGGTAATCCAATGAGCGCATTAGGATCTTCTCCATGCATTGAACTAATAAGGGCGATTCCTAAGCCTTCTGATTTTGCACTACCCGCGCAGTTGTAAGGTTTTTCAGTTAATAGGTATCGATCAATTTGCTCGTTAGAAACATTCCTAAACTCAACTACATATGGAACGACCTCTGCTTGCATATGTTGGGTCTTAGCATTGTATAAGCATAGTGCGCTGTGGAATGTGACTTGCTTTCCTCGCATCATTCTTAATTGTTCAGTGGCGTTCTTGTGGTTGCCTGGTTTACCTAATTGCAAGCCGTCTAATGTAGCAACTTGATCACAGCCGATTATGATGGCTTCTGGATGAGTCTCTGCGATTTTTTTGGCTTTAAGCTGAGCAAGTCGTAATGCTGTTTGTTCTGGGCGTTCATCTGCAAGTTGTGATTCATCAATATCTGGACTAAAGACTTCGAAATTAAGGAGTAATCTCTGGAGAAGTTCTTTGCGATAAGGTGAAGATGAAGCGAGTATTAATGGTTGATTCATATGAGTTAAGTTGTAAGTTCCAATAAAAAAGCCGACAAATGTTGATATGTCGGCTTAGTTGTTATACCAAGGGGTCTACCTTGTTATTCTGGTTGAATTTCAAGTAATGACTCGTCTGGTGTGACTGTATCACCTTTTTTTACGTGTACAGCAACGACTATCCCAGATTTCGGTGCTTGAATTTCATTTTCCATCTTCATGGCCTCGATCACTAAAACAGCGTCACCAGCATTTACTTTGTCACCAGCCTTTACTTTAACTTCAACAATGCTGCCCGGCATTGCAGTTGTTACACAGCCTTCATGAGACGGGCGTGGGCGACCGCTTGATGTTACTGCTGCTTTCTTTTTCTTGCCGCTTGATGACTTGCCGCCACCAACTTCAATTTCGCTTAAAGTTTCCACAATAACTTCTTCTGCGATTCCATCAACCGAAACGTAGAATGGGCGTTGTTCTTCGCCAGCATGGCCGCTACCCGTAAGTTTTATGTGGAAGGTCTCACCATGTAGCGTCACCTTGAACTCGTTAGGCGCATATCTCGCATCATTAGTAGAGACGGCATCTTTAGTCAATAAAACTTCCGGTTTTAAACTGTCAGCATTACGTTCTTGAAGGTAGGTTTTTGCTAGATCAGGGAACATGGCATAGGTGAGTACATCTTCTTCTGATTTTGCCCACACTTCAGACTCTTGACGTAACTTGTCCATTTCATCAGCGATAAGATCAGCGGGTCTACAATTAATGACTTCTGCGTCCTGACCAACAGCTGCATTTTTAATGGATTGATTAACAGGTGCAGGTGATTGGCCGTATTGACCTAGTAAATAGTTTTTAACTTCATTCGTGACCGACTTGTAACGAGCGCCAGTCATCACATTAAGAACTGCTTGAGTTCCTACAATTTGAGATGTCGGCGTCACGAGGGGAGGGTAGCCTAAATCTTCACGTACACGTGGAATCTCTGCTAAAACCTCATCCATCCGGTTAAGGGCACCTTGCTCTTTTAATTGATTTGATAAGTTTGAAATCATGCCACCTGGCACTTGGTTTACTAGAACTCGCGTATCCACTCCAGTAAATTCACTTTCAAATTGCCAATATTTACGACGTACTTCACGGAAATAGGCGGTAACTTCTTGCAACGCTTCTAAATTGAGTCCTGTGTCATATTCAGTCCCTTTTAAAGCAGCAACTAAGCTTTCAGTCGTTGGGTGGCTCGCACCTTCTGAAAAGGATGAATTGCAAGTGTCAATAATAGTGGCACCGTTTTCGACACCTTTTAATAAGCACATACTGGCTAGTCCTGAAGTTGCATGACTATGTAAGTGAATAGGTAAGTTGACGGCAGTTCGAATCGCTTTAACCAATTCCGCAGTATTCATTGGCGTTAAAAGGCCTGCCATGTCTTTAATGGCGATCGAATCAGAACCCATTTCTGCAAGTTCAACAGCTAAGGCTACAAAATAAGGTACGTCGTGCACCGGACTTGTTGTGTAAGCAATTGTACCCTCTGCATGTTTGCCATTTTTCTTCACAGCATCAATAGATACACGCAAATTTCGTAAGTCATTCATCGCATCAAAAATACGAAATACATCAACACCATTTTCTGCTGATTTTTTGACGAATGCACGCACTACGTCATCTGAGTAATGACGGTAACCTAATAAGTTTTGACCACGCAAAAGCATTTTAAGTCTGCTATTAGGTAGCGCCTTACGTAATTTTTTAAGTCTATCCCAAGGATCTTCTCTCAAATAGCGAACGCACGCATCAAACGTAGCGCCGCCCCAAGCTTCTAGTGACCAAAAACCGATTGAATCTAGTTTTGAGCAAATTGGAAGCATATCGCTAGTGCGCAAGCGAGTTGCGATTAAAGATTGATGACCATCTCTTAAAACCAGTTCTGTAACATGTACTTGTGCCATATATTTAACTTTAAAGTTTAAATGTTGATAATAATTTACACGCCTTCGTGTGCTGCAATTGCAGCTGAAATTGCGGCAGCAATTAACTCAGGCGGAAATGCTGTTGCATAGTTTGTAAGTTGTGGATTTGATTCCACAAAAC
>JBEIDM010000063.1:0-6650 GCA_040383445.1 Candidatus Methylopumilus sp.
GGTTTGTGGGCTTTCATTGCTCTTAAGTAATAAGGATGTAAACCCTTAGTCCGTGACAGTGGATGCAAGTTCATCCATAATGAGGTTTGACTATAGCTTTTTACTGGGAACTTTCCAATAGGCTTGGATTTCTAAGCAGATAGTGTTTCTAGGAATTAAGCTTGATCGAGATAAATTACAGCGCTTGACATTTGTCAGGCGTTTTTTTAACTTACCAAGCGATTAAAAATTAGGCTTGGTTTATTCAGCTTCAATTTATTCAGAATTTAAGTGGAGTGTTTTAAATTTTCTTATGACTACTTTAACCGTTGAAGCTAACAATTTAACCCGTATTTATGGCGGCCGCGAAGCGGTAGGCGATGTGAGCTTCACCCTTAGTAAAGGTGAAGTGCTTGGGTTCCTTGGCCCAAATGGCGCTGGCAAATCTACCACCATGAAGATGCTGACTGGTAACTTGGCGCCTAGTAAAGGTAGCGTCAAAATCTGTGGCGTTGATATGATAGAGAATCCAAGAGATGCCAAAGCATTGATTGGCTATCTTCCAGAAACTCCTCCGCTTTACCGTGAATTTACAGTGGATGAATATCTATCTGTTGCTGCTCGATTGCATGGCGTGAGTGGTAAACATATTAAGGCGGCTGTTCAGCGCGCCAAAGAACGTTGCGGTCTTACGGAAATGAGTAAGCGCTTAATCGAAAACCTGTCTAAGGGCTATCAACAGCGCGTTGGTATTGCACAAGCAATTATCCATAACCCAATGGTTGTAATCTTGGATGAGCCGACTGTAGGTTTAGATCCAATTCAAATTCGTGATATTCGCGCTTTGATTAAAGAGCTGGGCGGCGAACATAGTGTGATTTTATCTACGCATATCTTGCCTGAAGTTGAAATGGTTTGTGATCATGTGCAAATTATTGATAAAGGTAAATTGGTCTTTAATGGTTCAATCGATGTATTGAAACAGCAACGCCACGGTAACAAATTATTAGTTGGCTTGAATACCCCGCCGGCACAAGCAGATTTGCTTAAAATTGTGGGTGTTGAAGCGGTTGAGTTATTAAATAATGGATTGTTGCGAGTGAGTTACAAGCCAGGCCAAGCACCAACTGAAGCGATTGTTCAAGCGGCTGTTAAAAAGGGCTGGGGTTTACATCAAATTAATCCAGATCAAACCAGTCTTGAGGATGTGTTTGTTCAATTAACTTATCAAGATGCTGCCGCTTAATTGCGCGCTTTAGATAGTAGTTTTTAAGAAAGCGAATCTTATGATTTTAAATGTGGCAAGAAAAGAGCTTAAAAGTGTGTTTGCCTCACCGATGGGTTGGGTCATCTTAGCTTTATTGCAATTTGCATTTGGTACCTATTTTTTAAATGGGGTGAATGAGTATTTTGAAGTGATGTCTGGTGCGATTCGTCCAGCAGAGCGAACAGGAGTAACGATGTTCGTTGGGCAAAGCGTATTTGGTTTAGCTTCTTTTGTGATGCTTTTTGCTGTGCCTTTGCTTTCAATGCGCTTGATTAGTGAAGAAAGGAGAAGCAACACATTGCCTTTCTTATTTAGTGCGCCTTTATCACTCACTGAAATCGTCATCGGTAAGTTTATTGGCTTGGTGTCTTTCTTGACTATCCTTGTTGCTTTAATTGCGGTGATGCTTTGTACATTAAATGCCTGGGCAGATATTGATTTTGGTTACTTATTATCTAACGTGCTTGGTTTATGGTTGTTAGTGGCTAGTTTTTCAGCGCTTGGCCTTTATTTTTCAAGTTTGACTGCACAGCCAGTCGTCGCTGCAATCTTCACTTTTGTCGCTTTGTTTGGGCTTTTAATTATTGATCGCTTTTTGACTGGCGATAATGCAAGCGTCATGAACTATTTGTCATTGATGCATCACTTCCAGCCATTTGCTCGTGGATTGATTGATACCGCCGACATTGCTTACTTCTTACTATTTATTGTCACATTCTTAACTTTAACGGTGCGTCGTTTAGATGCTGACCGTCTTCGTGGCTAATCGGGTCTTATCATTATGAAAATTAATCACAAACTGCGCCTGCAACTATTAATGCAAAACAGTTTCTTTGTCATTCTATTTTTGGTCTTGGTGTCATTGATTGCTTACATCAGCCATGAATATCATATTGCGCGAGATATTACTCAAAGTAATCGCAACACATTGACTGAAGGTAGTGTCAACGTGCTTAAGCAAATGAAAGGTCCTATAACCGTGACTGTATTTGCTTCAGAAGACAATACGGCGCACGGCGAAAACTATCGTAAAGGTGTACGTGATTTTATTTCGCGTTACCAACGCACTAAAGCTGATATTCAAGTTTCGTTCATCAGCCCTGCAGAACAGCCAAAAATGGCACAAGACGCAGGTATTAAAGCTGAGGGTGAGTTGATTGTTGAGTTTGAGAAGCGAAGTGAGCACTTGTTGCCACCATATGCGGAACAAGAAATGACTAACTTGTTAGTACGTTTATCACGTACTCATCAGCAAGCAGTGATGTATCTGGATGGTCATGGTGAACGTAATTTGACTGGTTTGAAAAACCACGATATTGGCGCCTTCGGTAAGCAGCTTGAAGACAAAGGTTTTAAATTAGCTAATCCTGATTTAGTCACTGGTAAAGGTATTCCAACGAGCGGTTCAATGATGGTAATCGCTAGTCCAGCCAAAGATATTTCAGCGGTTGAAGTTAAAAAAATCAAAGCTTATTTGGATGGTGGTGGAAATTTACTCTGGTTATTAGATGATAGTAATTTGCATGGATTGGATGAGATTGCTCAGTACCTTGGTTTGCAAGTTTCGTCAGGAGTTATTATCGATCCAGCAGCAACACAGTACGGTGCGGGTCAGAAAGATGTGTTTTCTAGTCAGTATGGTGAGCATGCCATTACTAAGAATTTTATGTTACGTACACTATTTACAGAAGCTACTGCTATTAAAGCGCTAGGGACTGACGATAATGGTTGGAGCGTAAGTAATTTAATTGATGTTGCACCTAATGGTTGGTTAGAAACTAATCCTGCAGAGTTATCTGGTAAAGCAGGAAAAATTAGTTTTGAAGAGAAGGAAGATCGTGCCGGCCCACTCAATATTGCAGTGGCGCTTGAGCGTAAATACGGCAAAAAAGGTCAGCGTGTAGTGGTGGTTGGAAATGCTAACTTCTTATCTAATACCTTCGTGACTATTGGTGGCAACTTGGACTTGGGTGTCAATATTGTGAATTGGTTGGCGGGGGATGACACCTTAATCACTATTCAACCTAAGCCGTTAAAAGATATGAACGTCACTATTCCTCAGCAAGGCTGGGGTCACGTATGGGCTCTGCTTGTATTCATGCCTATTTTTGGCATTTCATTTGGTTTGTTCCAAGTGCTTATACCTCTAACCTTATTGGTGGCAGGTGTGATGTTGTGGTGGAAGCGTCGTAAAGCGTAATTTAAAAGGATAGGCTGCATGAAGTCTCGTTGGTTAGTTAACTTATTTTTGCTGGTTCTCGTTGTGGGGATTGCAGGTATTCTTTATTTACGTCCGAAAGAAGCGGTGGTCGTTGCTAAAGACTTTGAGGTTTCAACGCTCAAGTTGGGTGCGATTAAAAATATTAGTGTTGAATTTCCAGCCAAAGCAGCTATTGCTTTTGAGAAAAATGATGGTTATTGGTATATCCAAAAGCCACTTAAAACCCGTGCTGACCAGATGGTCGTGCAAAAGGTGCTGTCTATTATTGCTGCAAAAAGTGCTCAACGATTTCCTGCAGAAGATTTGTCACGTTTTGGTTTGGATCAACCTAAACTTAAATTGAAACTTGATAATGAAGAGTTTCTTTTTGGCACATTCAATCCCGTCACCGCTGAACAGTATGTTTCTTATAATCATTTTGTTTATCTTTTGCCAGTGAGCTATTCAGAATATGCAGAGACGCAAATCTCTGAATTTATCGACAAAAGTCCGTTTAAGCCTAAAGAGAAAATCGCTGGTTTCAATTTTTCTAATTTAGAGCAGTGGGAAAGTGCACGTTTAAATGTTGATTTGGTTGATGGTCAATGGAAAACTTCTCTTGAAAAAGCAAAACCTAATCAAAAAGAAATGGCTGAATGGTTTGATGCCTATTGGCGTTTTATGAGTGTGCAACGTGTTGAGCCATATACACCTGACCGTAAAGCTACTTTTCCATCATTTGAAGTGAAGCTTACCGATGGTAGCAAAGTGCACTTTGATAAATTGCAAGAATCCCCAGAGCTGCTTCTTGGCCGCCCAGATGAAGGCATGATGTACCATGTCCCTGCAGATATTGGGTTTGCTTTATTAAATCCACCGATTAATCTCGGGAAGTAATTGCCAGAACTCCCAGAAGTAGAAACCACGATGCGGGGCATGTCTCCGCTAGTGGGTAGTAAGGTCACGCAGGTGGTCATTCGCCATCCAACCCTTAGATGGCCAATTCCTAGTCATCTCCCCCAGCTTTTACCTCAATCAACGCTACGAAGTTTACATCGTCGTGCTAAATATATTTTGGCGGAATTTGTAGATGCTCAAGATCAGTTATTAGGTACATTAATTCTACATTTAGGCATGTCAGGTCGTATTTGTTTGCTTGAAGAAAATGAACCTGCTGCTAAGCATGACCATTTTGAAATTCATTTTGCTGGTGGCCACTTATTTCGCTTGCGCGATCCAAGACGTTTTGGAGCTGTGTTGTGGGTGGATGCAAGAGACTTAGTAGAAGACCACCCACTAATTAAAAGCTTAGGCCCTGAGCCTTTGCAGCCGAGCTTTACAGGCGATTATCTTTATCAGCAGACGCGAACACGTACAGCACCTATAAAAACCACTATTATGGATGGTCATTTGGTAGTTGGGGTTGGCAATATCTACGCAAGTGAATCTTTGTTTAGGGCGCGTATCAATCCTAAAACTCTAGCAAATAAAGTGAGTCGTGCAAAATGTGAGCGCTTGGTTGAGGAAATTAAAGCAACATTAGCTGCAGCGATTGAAGCAGGGGGCAGCAGTTTAAGAGACTTTTTTGGTGCTGATGGCAACCCTGGGTATTTTCAGCAAACCTATTTCGTTTACGGCCGAACTGAACAGCCTTGTTATGTTTGTGGGTCGCCTATTAAGCAAATCAAACAAGGTCAACGCTCTACTTTTTATTGCGTAGAATGTCAGCGTTGAAAGCTTAGATGCTAGTGTTGCCTTGAGGCGTGCTCATGTAAATAGCCGTGCTCATGTTCAGGTAGATCATCTTTAATATAGCTAGGCAACAAAGACCCAATCACCATCCCGAATGCACTCACTATCACGCCTGCGAGTTGCGCCGGGATTAGGGGGTCTGCTGGGCCGGCGATGAGTATAAGTAACCAAGTGAATAGACCGCCAAATATTGAAAATAGGGCGCCTTGATTGTTTGAACGTTTCCAATAAACACCGCAAGCTAATGGAATGAAGGCTGTGACCAATGTGATTTGGTAGGCATTTTCGACCATGCTGAAAATGCTGGCTTTTGAATTCACTGCGTATAGTGTGACGAGTAGGGTGAATGCTAGCGTGACTAGACGCATATAACGTAGCAATAAATGATCAGCTAGTTTTTGACCCGCTAAGCGTTTGATGAGGATGGGTTTGATAATGTTTTCTGTGAATGTCACTGATGGTGCCAATAGAGTTGCGGAAGCGCAGCTCTTGATTGCAGATAATAAGGCACCAAAAAACAACACTTGTGCGACAAGCGGTGCGTGGTCAAGCACCAGTCTTGGCAAGATCATTTGTGGATCAACATCAATTAATTCATTGACCATTTTGGGGTCTATTAACGTTGCTGAATAAGCCAGAAACATGGGTACAAAAGCAAATAAGAAATACATGATGCCACCGATGACGCTACCCCAAATCGCAATTTTTACAGTCTTTGCCGATTGCACGCGCTGGAAAACATCTTGCTGTGGAATAGAGCCGAGCATAATGGTAATCCATGCAGCAAAGAATCCAATCAAGGATTTCAAATCCATATTTGGCCAAAACTCAAATTTTCCAGCTTCACTTGCATGTTTAATCACAGCGCCTACGCCGCCGACTTGCCCGCTAATTTCGTGACCAATAAATAACATGCCAATCACAATCACGATCATTTGCAGAAAGTCTGTAATCGCCACGGCCCACATACCACCGACCATGGTGTAAATCAGAATGGTTATGGAGCCTATCCACATACCGGTGATTTGACTGATTTCACCAGCAGATAGCACATTAAAAACTAATCCTAGTGCAGTAATTTGGGCGCCCACCCATCCTAGGTATGAAATCACAATGGCAATCGATGTCATGGACTCGGCCACACGACCAAACCGTTTGCGGTAAAAATCGCCTATCGTGAGTAGATTCATACGATATAGAGGAGCCGCGAATAGCAGGCCGACTAAAACCAAACAAAGTGATGCGCCAAACGGGTCTGCCACGAGCCCGTGTAGACCTTCTTTTAAAAATACCGCAGGGATACCAAGCACAGCTTCTGAGCCAAACCATGTAGCAAATACTGTTGCAATGACTATGTGAATGGGTAGATGGCGACCTGCAATCGCAAAGTCTTTGGTCGTATGAACTTTGGAGCTAGCATATAAGCCGATGCCAATAGATACCAACCAGTAA
>JBEIDM010000064.1:0-6360 GCA_040383445.1 Candidatus Methylopumilus sp.
ACGACGGCTAGCTCTTCAGAAACCATAAGCAACACATCTGGCACATTGATGTGATCTGCCTTAACGGTATCAGCTAAACGACGTTCAATGTAACGCACGGTTTCATAGCCGAAATAACCTGCTAAACCACCTGTAAATCTTGGTAAACCTTGATAAGGCGGCACTTTAAAACGACTTTGATAATTTTGTACGAAATCTAAAGGATTCGTATCCTGAACAGACTCGACCACCTCATTGTTTTTCAACACTTCAACATTACGGCCATGAGCAACAATGCGTGTTTTGGCAGGTAATCCAATAATTGAATAGCGGCCAAAGCGCTCACCGCCTTGAACGGATTCTAAAAGATAAGAGTAAGGTTGATTAGCCAACTTAAGATAAAGCGAAAGTGGCGTATCGAGATCGGCAAACGTCTCCACCACAAGTGGAATACGATTGTAGCCTTGTGCGGCTAAGGCATTAAATTCTGATTGATTAATTGTGTGCAACATAAAAGACCCCAAATTTTAACAAGTAAGTGCGGACGAAGCCGCTGAACGATGGTGTGATTAACTCCACCATCGCCAACTTTTTTGCATTGAAAAAATTTGAGGTACTTTCATCGTGATTAGCTAAAATTAAACCGTTGCAAGCTGCGCACGTAATTCAGAAACAATCGTGTTGTAACGATTTGGATCTGTGTCTTTACCAGCGCCAAACACTGCTGAGCCAGCAACGAAAGTATCAGCACCAGCACGTGCGATTTCAGCAATATTCGCTGCGTTAACGCCGCCATCCACTTCCAACCAGATTTCACGGCCAGTTTGTGCTGTGTAAGCATCAATTTTTGCACGCGCTTGACGAAGTTTATTCAATGTTTCAGGAATAAATTTTTGACCACCAAAGCCAGGGTTTACTGACATTAAAAGGATCATATCCACTTTATCCATCACATGGTCTAGGTAATGCAATGGCGTTGCTGGATTAAATACTAAACCTGACTTACAACCAAGATCACGCACCAAAGCCAAGCTGCGATCAATATGATCTGAAGCTTCAGGATGGAATGTAATGATGTTTGCACCTGCTTTAGCAAAGTCAGGAATGATGCGATCAACTGGCTTCACCATCAAATGCACATCAATCAAAGCGCCTGCATTTTTTGAGATCTCACGGATAGACTCACAAACTAAAGGGCCAATGGTTAGATTAGGCACATAATGGTTATCCATCACGTCAAAGTGAACAAGGTCAGTACCTGAAGTAATGACGTCTGTAATTTCTTGACCTAATTTTGCAAAATTAGCAGAAAGGATACTTGGAGCAATTCTAAATTGTTTAGCCATAATAAATAGTGATTCTATATACAGTAAAAAGCATTATTTTAACCGTATTTAGCAAGGAATTAACATACTAGCGCTTGAATTTCTTGCTTAAGCTTTAAGGATGCAGGAAAATTACGAAATGCATTTAATCACTGTCGGTGTAAATCACACCACCGCTCCTATCTCAATACGCGAAAACGTTGCCTTTCAAAACGAAAGTTTGGCACAAGCACTTCGCGATTTAACCACGCATGGCGTGAGGGAAGCGGCAATTTTATCAACTTGCAACCGCACAGAACTTTACTGCAACACTAAACATCCAGAGCAGGTTTTATCTTGGCTTGCCAACTACCACAAGCTCAATCCCGAACATATTCAGCCTTACACTTACACACTTCCAAGCGATGAAGCGGTTAAACACGCATTCCGTGTCGCTTCCGGCTTAGATTCTATGGTGTTAGGTGAACCGCAAATTCTTGGACAAATGAAGCAGGCGGTCAAAATTGCAGAAAGCGCTGGCACTTTAGGCACACTTTTACATAAATTATTCCAAAGAACATTTGCCGTCGCAAAAGAAGTACGCACCAACACCGACATTGGCGCGAGCTCACTTTCGATGGCCGCAGCTTCGGTAAGACTAGCCGAGCGTATTTTTGGTAATTTAGAAAATCAGCACGTTTTATTCATTGGTGCGGGCGAAATGATTGCTTTATGTGCGGAACATTTTGCTGCACATAAGCCAGCCTCGATCACGATTGCCAATCGCTCGTTAGAACGCGGCCAAGATTTAGCAGCAAACTTGCAAGGCAAAGCCATTCTGTTATCTGAATTACCAGAACGCCTCGCTGAGTTTGATATCGTCATTACCAGCACTGCCAGCCAACTGCCAATTGTTGGCTTAGGCATGGTGGAACGCGCTATTAAAGCTCGCAAACGTCGCCCTATGTTCATGGTGGACTTAGCCGTGCCTCGCGACATCGAACCAGAAGTCGCAGAACTCGATGATATTTTTCTCTATACTGTCGACGACCTTTCACAAGTCGTGCAAGAAGGCTTGGGTAATCGCCAAGAAGCGGCCATTGAAGCAGAAGCGATTATCGTTGAACGCGTTGATCATTTTATGCAATGGCTAAAAACCCGCGATGCGGTGCCAACTATTCGCGCATTGCGAGCACAAGCAGAAAAAACTCGTTTAAGAGAATTAGAAAAAGCACAAAAAGCGTTAGCTAAAGGTGAAGATCCAGCCGCGGTGCTTGACGCCTTGAGTAATGCGCTCACTAAGAAATTATTACATGGGCCAAGTCACGCGCTTAACCATAGCAGCGGCAGCGAGCATGAACAGTTAGAATCTTTGCTCAGGCAACTTTACCAAATCTAGCGACTCCAAATGAGTATCACCAAAGTATCCAGCAATCACATTTAAATAAAGATTAAGCAATGAAACCATCCATGATTAAAAAACTCGCTACTTTAAGCGAGCGTTTAGACGAACTAAACAGATTACTCAGCAGCGAAAATGCCACTGCAAACATGGACTCTTTCCGTAAGCTGTCTCAAGAGCATGCAGAGATCACACCAATTGTTGAGCAGTTCAGATCGCACGAACAGGTTGAAGCAGACATTACAGAAGCACAAAAAATGCTCAGCGATCCTGACATGAAAGAATTTGCGCAAGAAGAAATCGAAAGTGGCAAAGAAAAATTAGAAGCGGTCGAGAACGAATTACAAAAACTATTGCTTCCTAAAGACCCCAACGACGATAAAAACATTTTCTTGGAAATTCGCGCCGGTACTGGTGGTGATGAATCTGCTTTATTTGCAGGCGATTTGTTCCGTATGTATTCACGCTACGCAGAACGTCAACGCTGGAAAGTTGAAATTGTTTCTGCAAGTGAATCTGAAGTTGGTGGCTACAAAGAAATTATTGCAAAAATTGAAGGTCAGGGTGCGTACTCAAAACTAAAATTTGAATCAGGCGGCCACCGTGTACAACGCGTCCCTGATACAGAAACACAAGGTCGAATTCATACTTCAGCATGTACGGTTGCTGTTTTGGCAGAAGCGGATGAAGTGAGTGATGTTGTCATCAATCCTGCTGAGATTCGTATCGATACCTATCGCGCCAGCGGTGCGGGCGGTCAGCACATTAACAAAACAGATTCTGCAGTTCGCATCACCCATTTGCCAACTGGCATTGTTGTGGAATGCCAAGATGACCGTAGTCAGCACAAAAATAAAGCGCAAGCGATGAGTGTTTTGGTAGCACGTATTAAGGATGCCGAAGTCCGTGCGCAACAATCTAAAATTGCAAGCGAACGAAAAAGCTTAATTGGTTCCGGTGACCGCTCTGAGCGCATTCGCACTTACAACTACCCTCAAGGCCGCATTACTGACCATCGTATCAATTTAACACTTTATAAAATTGATGCCATTACCGAAGGTGATATGGATGAACTGATCGGTGCACTCGCTGCCGAACATCAGGCAGATATGCTCGCCACATTAGGTGAAGACAATTAAATCGAAACATGCTTTGAAAACAACTCCTAGCAATCGCCAAACACTCATTACAAAAGTTGAACACTCTGGATTCAGCTTTTGCCCCAGCACGCTCATGCAAGCTTGGCTATTAGAGGATAAATCAGAGGCGTTAAGCGACTGGCAAACTTTTGCCGAGAGCTGGAATAACATGCCACTTGATGAATACATGGCAGATGGCGGTCGTTATCGTAGACGTCGTTACGCAGTATTAAGCGCTCAAGCTGGAAGCAACCAAGTGACATTAGAGCCTCACCAGCCACACTATCAAAGTCTCAATTACAACTCGCTCAATGGTGGTGTTGCTCGAAACTTTGAGCCTATTTTGGCTGAAACGATTCATAGTAATAGCATGCAAGCTACATTGAAATTCTGCCAAGCAACCTTCAGTGCACTCATGCCCAATAAATCTTGGCATATTGAATGTCATCAATTTCGCATAGAAGCGAATACTGACGAATTAGCAAAACCAACCCCTGAAGGCGTGCATCGAGATGGGGTGGATTTTGTATTGGTGATGATGATTAAACGCCAGAATATTTCTAGTGGTACCACCACCATGCACGATCTAGAGCAAAATAATTTAGACAGTTTTACCCTCACAGAACCACTAGATTCAGCCATCGTGAATGATCAACGATGCATGCATGGCGTAACTCCCATCGTCCCAATCGACAATACACAGCCTGCTTATCGAGATGTGTTAGTAATCACTTTCAGAGCCATTTAGGCTGTACAAATGTCAGAACAAGCCGCAAAACACCAAGCGCATCCAAGTGCGAATCCCTTACGTAATTTAAATTTTTTTAAATTACTCAGTTATCGCGTATGCATGGTGTTTTCTTATCAAATTATGGCGGTCGTTGTTGGCTGGCATTTATATAGCTTAACGCACGACCCTCTCGCTTTGGGTTTAGTTGGGCTCGCCGAAATTATTCCTTACTTTTGCTCCGCCTTGTTTGCAGGCTATGCGGTCGACCACTACTCAAAAAGAAATTTCGCAATTCTGTCATCGCTTGTTTTAATGCTCAGCTCGCTCACACTTGCAGCAGTCGCTAGTGAAATGATTACAAAATATCCAACGCTGGTTATTTATGCATCCATCGGCCTAGTTGGACTTGGAAGAGCGTTCATTGCACCTTCATATAGCTCGATATTCGCAATTATTTTACCTAGAAAAGAATATGGGAAAGCGAGCGGCATTGGTAGCTCAGCATTTCAAATTGGCTTAGTCACTGGGCCTGCATTAGGCGGGGTATTAGTTGGCTGGACAAGTGTCACGATTGCTTATTTAGTTGCCGCCAGCTTTGCTTTACTGTCCGCACTTCCATTACTGATGTTGAATATCTCACACCAAACCACAAAACCAGAAAAAGCGGTATTTGCAGGCATTGCAGAAGCAGTAAAATTTGTTGTAAACCACCAAGTTATTTTAAGTGCTCAGGCACTCGATATGTTCGCAGTATTGCTAGGAGGGGCAGTGGCGATGTTGCCTGCTTTTATTCATGATATTTATCAGGTAGGCCCTGAAGGACTTGGCATATTAAGATCATCCCCCGCGATCGGTGCCATTATGACTGGCATTTATTTAGCCCGAAATCCTATTAGAGAACATGCCGGTAAATATCTACTATGGGCAGTGGCGGGCTTTGGTGTTTGTATTATTGGATTCGGGCTTACCAGTCACTTCTGGATTGCTGCTTTGATATTAGTACTCTCAGGCATTTTTGACGGTGTTTCTGTTATTTTAAGAACAACGATTATGCAGCTTTCAACGCCTGATCATATGCGAGGCAGAGTAGCCTCTATTAACGGGATTTTTATCGGATCATCGAATGAATTGGGCGCTTTTGAATCAGGTGTTACCGCAAAATTATTTGGGCTTGTGCCTTCAGTTGTATTAGGTGGACTCATGACGCTGGGCGTGGTTGCAACGACCGCTAAACTAGCCCCAAAGCTTCGCAACTTAGATTTAAACCATTTAGAATAAGATCCAAAGTGGCAATTAATAATTGCTGCTTCTACCCGTCGCGTAACTATTCTCTATATCTTGCTGCCACTCTCCACAATGAGAGCACTTATGGTCATGCATCGTTGGGCACAATACTAATTGGTCACTATTGCAAAATTTACATGCCAAACTTGGCTTATTTTTCTGCGCAACTTCATGATGTTCTGTTGCAACCTTGGTACTTCCAAGGGCGTACTTGTTATCCATGATTCACTCCTTCAAACCCTAATTCTGAAGAAAAAATCTTCCATTAAACTAACGAATGAAGCACCATCATAAACCTAAAAAAATTTCTGTCTATAGGCAAAAATTGAACCAAAGTTGATATTCATAATCCATCAAATACTACCCAATAAATCCCAAGGCTAAGGCCATGAAAATACAATTACATTACCTATCATTATTATTACTTTTGCTTTGCACAGCTAGCTATGCAGATCCTTCTCCAGAACTCATTTACAACTTAAAAGGTACGGTTGTTAAAATTCACACTGTAACAAGCTCGGG
>JBEIDM010000065.1:0-6336 GCA_040383445.1 Candidatus Methylopumilus sp.
CACAAAATCAGGTTGAACAGGCGATACAGGCCATTGCAAAGTCGACAGACATGCAGCTCACCAAGCAATCTTCTTTATATCGAACAGCGCCAGTAGGCTACGATAACCAACCTGATTTTATTAACGCCGTCATAGAAATCAAAACAAATCTAAGTCCATTAGATTTGCTACATCGTTTATTCGGAATAGAGAATATACAAGGTAGAGAGCGACCTTTCCCTAATGCGCCAAGAGTTCTAGACTTGGATTTATTGATGTACGATCAAGTAAAAATGGAAACTGGTGAACTTAATTTACCGCATCCACGTATGCATGAACGTGGCTTTGTCATGCTACCATTTGCAGAAATTGCGCCAGATGTAATGATAGGAAATTACGGTTTAGCAAAAATACTCGCTCATCAATGCCAAAACCAAGGTGTTTTTAAGCTGTAGTCTTGATCAGATACTGAATAAACTAAGTAAGCAGGAAAACAAAACGCATGAGCAACGCTAAAAATATCACGGAAAAATTTCCATACATCGTGATTGAAGGCCCAATCGGAAGCGGCAAGACCACGCTTGCTCGCAAACTTGCTGAGCGCTTCCCTGTAAATCTATTACTCGAAAAAGCGGAAGCCAATCCATTTCTGTCCCGTTTCTATGAAAATCAAGAACGCTACGCTTTACCAACACAACTATTCTTTTTATTCCAGCGCGCCAACCAAATTAAAGATTTAAAACAACAAGATATTTTTGGCGATGCGGCGATTGCCGACTTCTTTTTGGAAAAAGATCCTTTATTTGCTAGATTAAATCTAGACGATGATGAATTTGCCTTATACAGCCAAATTTATGATCGCATGCATTTGCAAGCGTCCAAGCCTGATTTGGTGATTTACCTACAAACCCCTGTAGACGCCTTACTTGCACGCGTTGAACAACGCAACATCAGTTATGAACAAGATATCCCAAGGGACTATCTAGCGCGCCTATCAGATGCTTACAGTGAGTTTTTTCATAGCTACGATAGCTCTCCATTACTAATCGTTAACAACGAGAAAATCAATATCACTAATAGTGAAGAAGCATTAGATTTATTGGTGGATCGCATTATGCAAGTACAAAGTCGCCGTGAATTCTTCAATCCCGATTGGGATTAACAAACAATGTCGCTAAAAAAAATTCAGTCTATGCATGCTCATGCGGAAAAAATCGCCATGCTAACTTGTTACGACTCAAGCTTTGCAAAGTTAAGTGAAGCCGCAGGCGTTGACGTTCTTTTAGTGGGAGATTCTCTAGGGATGGTCTTGCAAGGTGCTGAAAACACCCTAAGCGTCACGATGCAAGAGATGGAATATCACACCAAGTCAGTTGCTGCAGGCATAAAAAGCTGCTGCATCATGACGGATATGCCGATTGGCAGCTACGAACATGACAAAAACATCGCTTTAATCAATGCAAAAAAACTCATTGAAGCAGGTGCGGATATTGTCAAAATAGAAGGCGGCGGCAAGATGGTGGAAACCGCCCAACACCTTATTAACAATGGCATTCCTGTTTGCGCGCATCTTGGCTTTACACCCCAATCAGTTGTTCAACTTGGCGGCTATCGCATTCAAGGGAAAACAGATGAGAGTGCTCAAAACATCCTAAAAGATGCGGTTGCGATGGATAATATAGGCATCAATCTTGTATTACTTGAAATGGTACCTGCCGCGCTAGCAAAACTGATTACCGAAACCATCAACGCCCCAAGCATAGGTATTGGTGCCGGAGTGGATTGCGATGGACAAGTGCTGGTGATACAAGACTTACTTGGTATCTATACGGGACCTGCCAATAAACTTCCAAGCGATTTCAAATCGCCACGTTTTACTAAAAACTTTTTAGCAGAGAACACTAACATTCAAACTGCTGTTTCAGCTTACGTAAAAGCTGTGAAAGATAAAACTTTCCCGGCGCTAGAACACAGCTATTAATCTAGTTTCTACTATGCAAATTATTCAAACTGCGCAATCACTCAGAACGAGACTCTCAAAAGAGGACGCGATCGCTTTCGTTCCGACCATGGGCAATCTACACGACGGACACTTAGATCTCGTTGCGCAAGCCAAAAAGGAAAATGCATGTGTCGTGGTCAGTATTTTTGTTAACCCATTGCAATTTGGTGCGAACGAAGACTTCGGCAATTACCCTCGCACTTTAGAAGCAGACTTGGCCAAACTTAAAGCCGCTGGGGCTGATGTGGTATTCACTCCAAGTGAGGTAGAAATTTATCCGGATTTTGATGCTTTAAATAACACCAGCAACCAAACCATGATGGTCAGCACGCCTGCCATTGCAGACGAACTATGTGGCGCAACACGTCCAGGCCACTTTAAGGGAATGGCAACGGTTGTACTTAAGTTATTTAATCTAGTCTTTTTTAATGGCGCATCACGTAAAGTCGCTATTTTTGGTAAAAAAGATTTTCAGCAACTGTTGATTATCCGCGAACTAGTTAACCAGTTTAATTTGCCGATTGAAATTATGGCGGCAGAAACAATGCGTGAAGCCGACGGTTTGGCAATGAGCTCAAGAAACGGCTACTTAAACCCAATGCAACGTCTTGAAGCACCGCGCCTATACAAAGCACTTAGCCTTGTTGTTGACGCTGTCAAACAAGGCAATACCGACTTTAAATCTATTGAAACTCAAACCAGTCAATTCCTTACTCAGTTTGGCTGGATAGTCGATTACATTGCTATACGCTCAAGTAACACTTTGCTGCCCGCAAGCCCCACGGATAAACAGTTAATTGTTTTAGGTGCGGCAAAACAAGGAAAAACACGTTTAATCGACAATATAGAATTTAATTTTTAGAGCCACTGCTATTTTGCATGGCTTCTAGTTAGCGACTATAATGTGCGTGCTTTCCAATCAATCACATAGGATCACTATGCAAAGAACCATGCTCAAATCCAAGCTACATCGAGTGACATGTACCCACTCGGAGTTGGACTATGAGGGCTCTTGTGCCATTGATGAGGCATTGCTTGAGGCAGCCGATATTCATGAGTACCAACAAATTGATATCTACAACATCGGCAATGGTGAGCGTTTCACTACGTACGCAATCCGCGCCCAACGTGGATCTGGCATTATTTCGGTCAACGGTGCTGCAGCTCGCAAAGCAGAACCTGGCCATCTATTGATTATCGCCAGCTATGCCAGCTACACCGAACTCGAATTAGAAAAATTCAAACCACAATTAGTCTACGTTGATAATCAAAATCGCATCATCAATCAACGCAATGACATCCCTGTGCAAGTGGCTTAAGCCCTGCCTTCAATTTTAGAAAGTATCAAAAAGCCTATGGATTTAGAAACTATGAAACAAGCCGTCATTGACGCGCTTGAAGATATCAAAGGCTATGACATCACTGTAATGGACGTTCGCAAGTTGACTTCTATGGCGAGCTACATGATTGTTGCTAATGCGACTTCATCTCGCCAAACAAAAGCGATGGCAAATAACGTTAGAGAAAAATTAAAAGAATTGGGCGTAGAGGCTCGTGGCGTAGAAGGCGAACGCGAAGGCGAATGGGTGTTGGTTGATTTAGGCGACATCATTGTTCACATCATGCTTCCTGCAACTCGCGCTTATTACAATCTTGAGCAACTATGGGGTGCCGCAGAAGGCAATCGCCATATCACTGCATCTTAAGATCTTAAGTTCCAGTAATTCATCAGTTGTAATCTCCACCCATGAAAATACGCATCATCAGCGTTGGCCATAAAATGCCAGAATGGGTGGAAAGCGCATGTCAGGAATACATAAAGCGCATGCCGCGCGAGGCAAGCGTGGAAATAGTAGAAATAAAACCTGACAAGCGTGCCTCTGGCAAAAACTCCAATACTGTTCAAGAAGCAGAAGCTAAGCGTATCTTAGAAGCCTGCGGCAAAGACTATATAATCGCCTTAGATGAACGCGGCAATGAAGTCACTACACTACAATTATCTGAGCGCATGACAAACTGGCTAGGCGGTGGACGTGACGTCTCACTGATTATCGGCGGCGCAGATGGGTTACATCCCGATATCAAAAAAAATGCGGATTGGTTATGGAGCTTATCCAAATTGACACTACCGCATGGCATGGTTCGGGTGGTACTTGCTGAGCAACTTTATCGTGCTTGGACTGTCATTAACCATCATCCGTATCACCGAGAATAACCTGCTTCAACAGCAATCAATCACACATGCTTCAATATAAAAATACTTTAGTTTGGTTTCGCCGAGATTTACGTGACTACGATCATGCAGCGCTTTACCAAGCACTCAAAAATTCAGAACAAGTATTTTGTGTGTTTGTGTTTGATACTGAAATTCTTGATCAACTATCAGACAAAGCAGATCGTCGTGTAGAGTTTATTTGGGAAAGCGTTAATGAATTAAAAACAGCGCTTCAAATGCGGGGTGGCGATTTAATTATCCGCCATGGCATCTCTAGAGAAATCATTCTTGAGGAGGCCGCTCGACTAAACGTAGAAGCCGTTTTTAGTAATCGTGACTACGAGCCAAGTGCAAACGCAAGAGATGAGGATGTTGCTTCTAAGCTCACACAAAAGAACATCGCCTTCCATCAATTTAAAGACCAAGTGCTATTTGAAAAAGATGAGGTACTAACCCAGCAAGCTAAGCCTTATGGCGTCTTCACGCCTTACAAAAATGCGCACTTAAAAAAACTCAACGACTTTTATTTACAAGCTTACCCAGTCGACAATTACATTAAGCATTTAGCCGCTTGCTCAGCGCAACCAATGCCTAGCTTAGAGAGCATGAGTTTTCAACGCACTAACCTTGCTCAAATGAAGTTACCTACGGGGATGTCTGGCGCAATTAGTCTATTTGAAGACTTCACGAGTCGCATCCGTTTATATCAAGAAACGCGCAACTTTCCAGCAATCAAAGGCCCCTCATACTTATCAGTACATTTACGATTTGGGACAATTTCTATTCGTCATTTAGCAAGAACGGCTTATCACATGGGTGGTGCTGGGGCTGAAACTTGGCTGAATGAACTGATATGGCGAGATTTCTACTTTCAAATTCTGCATCACAATCCTAAGGTGGCTGCAGGCAATGCCTATAAAGCAGAGTTTGATGCAATTCCATTCCCTAACAACAAGCAACTATTCAAAGCTTGGTGTGATGGAATGACTGGCTACCCTTTAATTGACGCAGCAATGCGCCAACTCAATCAAACAGGTTATATGCATAATCGCCTTCGTATGGTGGCAGCTAGTTTTTTAGTTAAAGACTTGCTCATCGATTGGCGATGGGGTGAGAGTTATTTCGCAGAAAGGTTAATTGATTTTGATTTAAGTGCAAACAATGGTGGCTGGCAATGGGCGGCATCGACTGGCTGTGATGCACAGCCTTGGTTTAGGATTTTTAATCCCATCACTCAATCAGAGAAATTTGATGCTAGTGGTAAATTCATTCGAAAATATGTACCTGAATTAGGTAGATGTGAAGAAAAAGAAATCCATGCGCCTTGGTTAATCCCTCCATTAAAACTTCAGGCCATCAACATTGAAATTGGCAAGGATTATCCACCGCCTGTCGTAGACCACTCCAACCAAAGAGAACAGGCCTTGGCCCTATACAAAAACGCCTCCAACGCGGCAAAATTAAAGGCCGAAACAGTAGACAATCTAGGCGAGCTAAGTTAAAGTTCAGGCTAACTTTTGATTTGCTTTCTTAAAAGCATTATTTGGGAAATACCCTATGCGCAGCAAAATTATTAATATTTTAATCATCAGCATGATTGCATTTGCTATCACTGGTTGCTCAACACTATCTAACAAAGATCCGTTGGAAGGTCTAAACCGAGGCATTTACAAGTTTAATGACGTGGCTGACAAAGCAGTATTTAAACCTGTTGCTGGCGCCTATAAGGCAGTGACGCCGACGCCTGTTCGCACGGGAGTAAACAACTTCTTCTCAAATCTCAATACCTTTATCACAACGATCAACCAAGTATTGCAATTTAAGTTCGGCAAAGCTGCTGAAAGTGCTGGGCGCTTTGTGGTAAACAGTACCGTAGGTATTCTTGGCTTTATTGACGTTGCTTCCAAAGATGGCATTAAAAAACACGATGAAGACTTCGGTCAGACTCTAGCGCACTGGGGTATGGGTGACGGTCCATATTTAGTACTTCCGTTCTTAGGGCCAAGCACTTTCAGAGATACTGGTGGTTTGATTGTTGACTCTCTAGCTTTCAATCCAATTGGTTACGTTGATAATCCAAGATCTAGAAATGTATTGTTAGGTGTTAAGTTTATCGATATTAGAGCTGATCTTTTGCCTG
>JBEIDM010000066.1:0-6167 GCA_040383445.1 Candidatus Methylopumilus sp.
AGATCTAAAACCAAACGATCAGGATTTTTGAGAGCGGTAATTTTTTGATTAATTTCAGAACTAGCCTCAATCGTTAACCTTGTGTAATCAGCTGCAGGCCAAATCCTAGCAGCTGTTACCGTTGTGACTGCTTCTGCAATTAGGCAGTTAAAAAGAATCAAGCTAATTAAAATTGCTCTAAACATTTTTTTCCTATTTTTGAATTAGCAATGTATCTGATGGTACGGCCTTCACCTTTAACTTCAATATAAATATCAATATCAGCTTGCGGAATTATATTTCCGGCCTTTTCAGGCCACTCAATCAAGCAAATAGCATGTGGGTTAAAGTAATCTCTAAATCCTGCTGCCTCCCATTCTTCTTCATCTATAAATCGATAGAGGTCAAAATGATAGACTTGAACCTTATTGTGATTAATCTCAACGTCATAAGGCTCAACCAGTGTGTAAGTTGGACTTTTCACCTTCCCGTGATGACCAAGCTCGTGCAATAAACCTCTGACTAAAGTGGTTTTTCCTGCACCTAAGTCTCCATGCAAATAAACAGTGAGTTCTGCATTTAAAGTATTAGCAAAACGAGCGCCCTCAGCAAGTGTTGCCTGCTCATCTGCTAAAGCTAGTGTAATATCCTGTGTCATATGACTTCTACGCTAAAAAACTTTGCATCTAAAGAAGAACTTCAATCCTTGGCCGGCGATATTAAAATCTGTGGAAAGTCGCTCGGATTCAGTGCAGTAGTAATTACTGATACCTAATTGTCTGGATCTGAAGCGCAATATCAAAAATGGATTGAAAAAGGTTTCCATGGATCCATGGATTATATGGCAAAACACGGTCATAAGCGAAGTCAACCAAGCGAATTAGTGCCTGGCACAATACGCATTATTTCCGTGCGCATGGATTACATTCCGCCAGAAGTAAGAGACAGTGAAAGCGTTTTAAACGACGGAGAGTCCGCTTTTATTTCACGTTATGCACTAGGACGAGATTATCACAAGGTTTTACGTAACCGATTACAAAAACTTTGTGATCGCATTCAAGAAGAGGTTGGTGACTTCTCTTATCGAGTTTTTACTGATAGTGCACCGGTATTAGAAGTAGCACTCGCTGAAAAAGCTGGCTTGGGCTGGCGAGGCAAACATACGCTATTGCTATCTCGTGAAGCAGGCTCCAATTTCTTTCTTGGTGAAATATATACAGATCTGCCACTCCCTGTAGATGAGCCCATAGGCAACCATTGCGGCACATGCCAAGCCTGCATTGATATTTGCCCCACCCAAGCCATTATTGGCCCTTACGAATTAGATGCAAGACGTTGCATTTCTTACTTAACGATAGAGCTAAAAACAAGCATTCCTATAGAGTTCAGACCCCTTATTGGTAACAGAGTTTATGGCTGTGATGATTGTCAATTAAGCTGTCCTTGGAACAAATTTGCACAGCTGACTGAGCAAGAAGATTTTCATGTAAGGCATGGCCTAGACGATGTTTTACTCGTAGATTTATTTAGCTGGAACGAATCTACATTTAATGAAAAAATGGCTGGAAGTGCCATTTATCGTATAGGTCATGAGCAATGGTTGCGCAATATTGCAGTAGGACTAGGTAATGCACCAAGCACACCTCAAGTCATTAATGCCTTATTAAGTCGTCGGCATGATGATTCCCAAATGCTTAGAGAGCATGTGGCTTGGGCATTACAACAGCATGGCATCACGGTATAATTCGCCAACATTGATGACTTAAAGTCTATAAACATGACTGAATCAACATTCAAAAAACTTTCATATGCGCTGTTTGCCGCCATCGCTATTTTTATATTGCTGACATTTAAACAATATGGAATCAGTAATGATGAAAATGTGCAGCATGTTTACGGACAGCTTTTATTAAAGTTCTACGGATCTGGATTTATAGATCAATCGGCTTTTACTTACAAAAATCTTTATCTATACGGTGGGCTTTTTGACTTAATCGCAGCGAGCTTAGAGAGAGTCTTACCTTTGTGGGTCTGGGATATTCGCCACCTACTCTCTGCTATTTTTGGTTTTATTGGCATTGTCGCTGTATATAAAATTACAAAAGAACTCGCCGGCGAACGTGCAGCATTTTTTGCGATCCTGTTACTCGGCCTAACAGGGGCATGGTCTGGCGCTATGTTTACCCATACCAAGGACATTTCATTTGGCGCTTGTATGGCATGGGCCATGTATTACACACTACTGATTGCCAAACATCTTCCTCGCGTACCTTTAAATTTAAGCGTTAAATTAGGTATCGCCATAGGCTGTGCATTAGGCTTACGTATTGGCGGCGCTTTTGCAGTGATCTATCTTTTACTGCTAGTACTTATTGGCGCTTTTCTTCAAGCAGTCACATTCAAACAAAAATTAGATTACTGGTTCAAAAGCGCAATTGGCTTAATTCCAGCAGGCATCACTGCATTTTGTTTAATGATTATATTTTGGCCTTGGGCAATCATGGGGGCTGACCATATCTTGATTGCAGCAAAATCATTCTCTCACTTTGCTTTCAATATGGACACTTTGGTGAATGGGAAGTTTGTAAGCATTGGTGAAATATCACGGACTTATTTATTTCAATACTTATTCATCCGTCTGCCAGAGATATTTCTAATTGGTGTTGCTTGTGTTTTTTTATGGGTCATCATTAGTTTTAAAAAGTTTAAACTTGCCAATCACTTAGCTGAATTAAGCGTTGCCATTACAGCACTGCTCCCTTTGATATTTGTACTTTATGACCGGCCTGCGCTTTATAACGGCGTGCGTCATTTCACATTTATTATTCCGCCGCTTGCGGTTATTGCTGGTATAGGCTTATGTCAAGCTTGGAACGCCTTGGCTCAATATAAAAAATCACAATTCGCTTTTGCTATTTTAGCTGCCATACTGACTATCAATACTGCGACCACCTTATATCAACTAAGACCTTACGAATACGTCTATTACAACCAATTTGCAGGCAGCAACTTTAAAGAGACTGAACATAAATGGGAAAGTGATTATTGGTCGAGCAGCCTGATTGAAACGACGCAAATGCTAGAGGATTACTTGGATAAAGAAGAAACTCAAGTGCCATTGAAAGATCATAAAGAACATTATCTTGTCGCAGTATGTGCGGAAGCTTTTCAGGGCGATGCATATTTTGACAAACGCTTAAGTGTTACAGAAGATTGGGTCGTTGCAGACTTCTTCATCTCCAGTACCAATATGAATTGCGATAAGGTATTACAAGGAAAGATGGTCGGTACAGTTGAGCGCCTTGGCGCCACACTTGCTGTAGTAAAAGACCGACGCCAACTAGTTGGCGAAGATAGACGCCCGCGTGCCGCACCTAGAGATTAATACGACTGGAACCACAATGACTCATCGTGCAAATAAAAATCCTCATATCACCGTTATTGTTCCAGCCTTTAATGAAGCGTTGGCAATAGCAGCGACGGTTAAAAACATTGCCCAACATCTCGATGAGTTAAGTTCGAATTGGGATATCGTGGTGATTGACGACGGTAGTCGTGATCAGACTGCTGATGTTGTTCGTGGCCTACCCGATAAACTCAATACAACATTGGTTAGATTTTCACGTAATTTTGGTAAAGAATATGCCATTACCGCTGGGTTAGAGCATGCTCAAGGCGACTTAGTCATTTGTATGGATGCGGATGGTCAACACTCTGCAGAACTATTAGCTCAGATGCTCGAGAAGTGGCGTGAAGGTTTTGAAATGGTCTACGCAGTTCGCCAAGATCGTGAAGTTGAATCCAGCTTCAAGCGTTGGGGCTCACGTATATTTTACAGAGCGATTAGCTTAGGTGGCCAAATTCACATCCCTAGAGATGCTGGTGATTTCCGTTTAATGGATAGACAAGTTGTTAACGCACTACTTTCATTACCAGAGCGCAATCGCTTCATGAAGGGCATGTATGCTTGGGTCGGATATAAATCTGTAGGAATTCCTTACACCCCTCTACCAAGGTCTCATGGTGAAAGCGCTTACTCAAAACTTAAACTAATTCAACTTGCTTGGACTGGCGTCACTAGCTTTTCAGTGATGCCATTACGCCTAGCCAGCGCCGTTGGCGCCATGCTTTCGTTGATCTCATTTATTTATGGTCTATACGTAGTAATTGATCGTTTATTCTTTAATGAGTCGGTGCCTGGATGGCCGACGATGGTTGCCGGCATGATGTTTTTTGCTGGGGTGCAATTACTATTTATTGGAATACTGGGCGAATACTTAGCCCGTATATATGATGAAGTCAAAGGCCGTCCATCTTATATCGTTGCCGAAGTTAAAAAACCTCAAGATCAAGCATAATGAAGCAAAGCTCAATCTCTTGGTTTACAGTCATTGGCGCAGTCGCAGCCGCAGTGCATTACTTTGTAGCCGTTGGTGTTGAATTTACCCAGTTAACTAGCCCATCGAAAGCGAATGTTTTAGGATTCTTACTGGCATTTCCAGTAAGCTACTGGGGTCACAGAAAACTAAGTTTTGCAGGTCACACAGCGAGCCACCAGCAAGCTTTTCCTAAATTCTTTACGGTTGCACTTACTGGCTTTCTTATTAATCAATTCATGGTCATTAATGCACTCCATTTCACCGCCATGCCATTTTGGTTGATACTTGCTGTTGTCATGATTGTGGTTGCCATTTGCACTTACCTGCTTAGCTATTATTGGGCTTTCAAGGGGAAAGTATGAAGTCAATCATTATGAGTGCCGATGACTATGCTTACAGCGAGTCAATTGATGAGGCCATCATCAAACTTATCAAGCATGATCGTCTTAGCGCAACATCTTGCATGGCACTAAGCCCTAGATGGAAAGAAGCTGGAAAACTTATTACACCTGCGATCAAACAAAAGGCCTCTATTGGCCTGCATTTAGATTTCACTCAATTTGGCAATACTTACCCACATGGAAAGCTCATTCTATTAAGCTTAATGCGCCGATTAAATAAAGAATCCATCAAAATAAGTATTAATAAGCAGCTGGATGCCTTTGAAGAAGTGATTGGGTCAATTCCAGATTATGTTGACGGCCACCAACACGTTCATCAATTACCCCAAATACGTGATGTCTTGATTGAAGTTTTGATTGAAAGATATCAAAACAATCTTCCATGGCTACGCATAGCAAAACCTCCCATCAGCGATGGTTTAAAAGGATTGATTATTAGATTATTGGGCGCAAACTCTTTAGAAAAGAAAGCATTAGCACTTAAATTTAAATGCAGCACCGAATTGCTAGGTGTTTATGGTTTCAACACCAGCCCTGCAGCTTACGAACAATTGCTGAGCAAATGGATACGACAAGCGAAAAAAAGCGCAGGTGTTCCTGCGCTGATGTGTCATCCGGCTATCCAGAAATATGCAAACGATAAAAACAATGACCCTATCTTTAATGCGCGACTTAACGAGTATCAAGTTCTCAATAGCGAAATCATCGGCCACATCTTGGATAGCGTAAACGTAGTTAAAAGTCCTGCCTAGCTTGATGTATTAGAGATCGTTGTTTCTTCATTAACGACAGGTTTCTTGAATGCTTTTTTCTTACCTGCTAATTTTAAACGTTTTTTCATTACGCAACGCTCGCTACCGAAAACACCTGCAGCACCATCTGGTTCGTAGTAATGATTAGAGTAGGCCCAACGAGTTGCTGATATTGGTGCAATGGTAGCAATCCCTGTTGTAAAGTCCGGACTGCGTCCATCTGAGAAATTGAATGTCAGTGCAAGTTTATTACCCTGTGCAATGGCTTGGCCCTTATAAACCAAGGCATTTTCTGTTTCAGCTTTTAGATCATACGCGCCAAAACTATCATGACTGCTATGACGATTTAGCTTTAATGTTGCCATAACTTCATAATCACCTACTTTGTTATTGCTGCCCTTACATACATATATGCCGCTAAAGTTATGACCGACAAATTCTTGGTCAGCATGCGCAACGTTAATACATGCAAACAGAAAACTTAGTAAAAATGATTTTTTCATACAAAATCTCAGCTAATTTCAATAAGAGGACTATTGTAACGCTTGCTAGGTTTCCAAAGTGATTAAGCGCAACTTTTTATGACTTATATTTTGTTTTGTGAGACGCCTAGATTATGATAAACAAGTTCTCGAATTCACAAAAATAACAAGCTA
>JBEIDM010000067.1:0-6085 GCA_040383445.1 Candidatus Methylopumilus sp.
GATTGATGAATAATAGACTTTGCTCGCCCTTAGCTAAACGCTCACGCATGGCATGAACAAGTACTTGCGTTAAGCCATTGGTGCTCTCTTGCTTAGTCGTATCAATACAACGAATATTAGGTAAAGCCGATTGCGCAACTGCTCGGCTATGAAGACTAAGTAGCGTATATTTTCCAGATTGTGCGTTGTGCCAAGTTTCTAGTGCAGGCGTTGCACTCCCCATCACGATAGGGACTTTGCTTCGTTGTGCACGCACCATTGCCACATCACGTGCGTGATAACGCATACTGTCTTGCTGTTTATATGATCCATCATGTTCTTCATCGACCATGACAATCTTTAAATTTGGGATGGGCGTAAATACCGCTAAACGCGTTCCAATAATAATGCGCGCTTGTCCTGATTGAGCTAACCGCCAATTTTGTAATCGTTCGCTTTCACCAAGATTGCTATGAAGTGATACAAGGGGTAGATGTGGAAGTCGATTTCTAAAGCGCGCTTCGAGTTGTGGTGTTAAGTTAATTTCAGGGACTAGGACCAACGCTTGGCCATCATTATCCGCCAGCGCCTGCTGCAAAATCTGCATATACACTTCAGTTTTTCCGCTGCCAGTGATGCCATGCAACAAGAACGGTTTGAAAGTATTCGCGGCCTCAGTAACGGCATTGACCGCTTCTTGTTGTTCATCATTTAAGGGCGGTGGTGGCGCTGCTTGCATGGCCGATTTAAACCCTGCTAATACTTGCTCCGCATGCACCCAACCTTGCACTCTAAAAGCTTCAATCGCCTGCCGCCAACTCGCAGAAATTTCTTTCAGCGCAGATTCACTCAAGGTTGATTGTTGTAAAGCAGCAAACACTTTGCGCTGCACAGATTGACGAGCGGGAATTAAATCAGGGTCGGCGCCCATGCCTTCAGGCGTGAGGGAATATAAATATTGCTTACGTGAAACCGCTGGTTCAGTTTGTCTAAGTCTTGTTGGTAGGCTTGCTAATAAGGCTTGGCCAAAAGGATATTGATAATAATCAGCACAAAACTTCAGTAAAGAAAAAGTACTAGTATCTATGGGTAACTCATCATCAAAAACCTGAATAATGGTTTTTAATTTCTCAAGTGCAAACTCGCTGCTATCCGATTTTTCAATCACAACGCCCACCACATTTCTGCGGCCAAACGGAACGACCACGCGCTGACCAATCTGTACACTAAAACCGCCATCGAGATAATCGAATAAGCGATCTAAAGGAACATCCAGGGCAACTTTTAAAATGTTTTTTGGCATTTACTTTTAACTTAAGGCCTGATTAAAGAAACATACGCTTATAAATGATATGCATAAAATCGAATAGGGGATGAGCACTAGCACTCAATGAGTTAAAATACACTTTTTAGTCCTTGTTAGATATTTGCCTTGAAAGCACATCTTACCGAATTACTAGCACAAGCCGCAAAAAGCTTGGCACAAAATACTGATTTAGACGCTTCTAGTTTAGCGATTCAACTTGAGCGCCCTAAAAATAAAGATCATGGGGATTTCTCCACCAATTTAGCCATGTTGTTGGCTAAGCCATTACGTCAGAATCCACGCGCCATTGCTGAAGCTTTAATCAAAGCTTTACCTAGCTCAGATTATGTTTCAAAAGTTGAAATCGCAGGTGCGGGCTTCATTAACTTTTATTTAGGCGCCAACGCAAAACAAGCGGTCATTGCTTTAATTGCTGCCCAAGGTGAAAAGTTTGGTCACAATCAAACCGGCCAAGGCCGTAAAGTCCAAGTAGAGTTTGTTTCAGCTAACCCAACAGGTCCGCTACATGTTGGCCATGGCCGTGGTGCAGCAGTCGGTGATTGCTTAGCCCGTTTGTTAGATGCAAACGGCTGGGCAGTCACCCGTGAATTTTACTACAACGATGCGGGTGTGCAGATTGATAATCTCACTCACTCCGTGCACTTACGTTGCCAAGGTATTACACCAGAAGATCCTTTGTGGCCAGAAGCTGGCTACCGTGGTGAGTATATTGCCGACGTCGCCACTGCTTATTTAAATAAAGAAACTGTAGTCGCTGATGATGTACAAGTAACGGCAACTGGCAACGTCGACGATCTCGAATCGATACGCGCTTTTTCAGTGGCTTATTTGCGTCATGAACAAGACTTAGATTTACGTGCCTTCCAAATTAAATTCGATGTGTTCTCACTTGAATCTGCGCTTTATACAGAAGGCAAAGTTGAAGACACTGTGCAAAGTCTTATTGCCAGCGGCCATACTTATGAGCAAGACGATGCGTTGTGGTTACGCACGACAGATTTCGGCGATGACAAAGATCGCGTGATGCGTAAAACAGACGGTGGCTACACTTATTTTGTCCCTGACGTGGCTTACCATGTTGAAAAATGGAACCGCGGATTTGATCGCGTGATTAATGAACAAGGCGCTGATCATCACAGCACGATTACCCGCGTTCGCGCTGGCTTACAGGCATTAAATGTTGGTATTCCTCAAGGCTTTCCAGATTACGTATTGCACCAAATGGTGACCGTGATGCGTGGCGGTGAAGAAGTTAAACTTTCAAAACGTGCTGGTAGTTATGTGACCTTGCGTGATTTGATTGAAGAAGTCGGTTGTGACGCCACACGTTATTTCTTAGCGGCTAGACGCGCAGACTCTCAATTGATTTTTGATATTGATTTAGCCCGCGCACAAACAAACGATAATCCCGTTTATTACATTCAGTACGCACACGCCCGAATCAGCAGTGTATTAGCGCAGTGGGGCGGTGATGTTCAAAGCTTGTCAAAAGTTGACTTAAGCCCCCTTGAAAGCGCGCATGATGCTGCCTTAATGCAACGCTTGGGTGAGTTCCCAGAAGTGGTTGCCAACGCAGCCAACGAACTTGCGCCACATACAATTGCAAACTACTTAAAAGAACTCGCAAGTGATTTACATAGTTTTTATAGTGAACACAAAATCTTAGTTGACGATGAAAACGTGAAGCTCGCGCGTTTAGCTTTAATTAATGCAACTCAACAAGTGCTCAAAAATGGCTTGAACTTATTGGGCGTGAGCGCGCCCAATAAAATGTAATCCCACATATTTAAGGTAAACCATGAATCAAGATTACAAATCGAACACGCAAAAAGCATCTAGTGGCAGCAAAGGCAATCCTTTCTTAACTGGTTTAATTGTTGGTGTTTTATTAGGCGTTGCAATTTCAGTCGTATTCACGATTTATATCAAAGGTGGCACAAGCGCTTTTACAACTAAAACCGATTCAGCCATCGCCATTGATCCAAACGATGGGGAAATCACGAAAGAAGCTTCTGAAAATGCTGAACCAGCAAAACCACGTTTTGAGTTCTACAACATTCTTCAGGGCAACGAACCAAAAGTCACCGAGCAAGAAATTAAACAAGTAGAAGGTGAAGATCGCAAACCTCAAGAAAGCTATTTCTTACAAGTCGGTGCATTTAGAACTGAGCAAGAAGCTGACAATATGAAAGCTAAAATGGCACTGATTGGTTTGGAAGCGATTGTTGAACCTGTTTCTCTTGAGGACAAAGGTGTATTACATCGAGTACGTGTTGGCCCGTTCGTAGATATGGCGCAAGTAAATAAAGCTAAAGCCGAACTTAAAGAAAATGGTTTTTCAGCTGATATTAAAAAAGTTAATACCCCTTAAACTGTCATCTAAAAATACTGTCTATCGTTTAAGTATTTGAAGTAAAGTTTTAACTAATTAAGAAGGATTTAATGATGAAGAAATTATTAGCAGGTCTTATGTTAGTGTTATCAAGCACTGTTTGGGCTGACCCACAATTGGGTAATGAATTTAACCAAACTGTACAAGTCGTCCCTACAGATAATCCATCAAAAATCGAAGTCACTGAGATTTTTTGGTATGGCTGCCCTCACTGCTATCAACTAGAGCCTCAATTGAATAGCTGGCTTAAAACCTTACCAAAAGATGTAACTTTCAAACGTATGCCTGGCTTACCAAGACCTGACTGGGCACCAATGGCTAAAGCATTTTACGTAATGGAATCCTTAGGCGTTTCAGAAAAGTTACATTCAAAACTGTTTGAAGCTTTACACAAACAAAAGGCATTTCTTCCAAACGATGAACGTGCAATTATTGATTGGATGACGAAAGAGGGTGGTTTTGACCGTAAAAAAGTTGAAGCTGAATTCGCTTCGTTCTCGCTAAGCACAAAACTTAATCATGCTGCACAAGTATTCCGTGCATCTGGTGCAACTGGCGTACCAACATTAATGATTGATGGCAAATACATTACTTCAGTAACAATGGCCGGTGGCAATAATGAAGTTTTCAATGTTGCTAATTACATCATTGATAACTTAAGAAAAGACAAAGCTAAGAAGTAAAACTCACTCTTCAATTAGCGAAAATAAAATGTCTGCACTCAAAGTATTTATCACTGGCGCCTCTAGCGGAATCGGGCAAGCACTTGCTCAAGAATATGCTAGCCAAGGCGCCACTTTGGGTTTGGTTGCGCGTCGTGAAGTTTTATTAAAATCACTTCAAGAACAACTCAATACGCCTTGCAGCATTTATGCTGCTGATGTGCGTGATGAAGAGGCGATGCAAGCAGCCGCTAAAGATTTTATTAGCAAATACGGTGTTCCAGATATCGTCATTGCCAATGCAGGGGTAAGCGCTGGCACCTTAACTGAAAACAAAGCTGACACTGCAACATTCAAAGCGCTGATTGATATCAACGTAATTGGTATGGTGAACACCTTCCAGCCTTTTACTGCCGCTATGAAAAAAGCACGTCAAGGAAGTGTGGTGGGCATTGCGAGTATTGCTGGTGTCAGAGGCCTACCTGGTGCAGGTGCTTATAGTGCCTCAAAAGCTGCTGCAATCGCTTACTTAGAAAGCCTACGTGTAGAGATGAGCCAAGATGGTGTGATGGTCACAACAATTGCGCCTGGTTATATTAAAACGCCGATGACAGACATTAACAAATATCCTATGCCGTTTCTAATGGCGCCCGATGTTGCGGCGAAGAAATTTGCTAAAGCCATTAAACAGAAAAAACGCTTTATTGTCATTCCATGGCAGATGGGCTGGCTTGCAAAATTGATGCGCTGCTTACCACCTTGGTTATGGGACTTTGCGATGAAGAACGCACCCCATAAAGCACACGCTAACTGGGATTGGCTGTAACTTCTTTTTGCTTCCAAAGATCTAAATACTGATCTGATTGATTGAGTAAATCTTCGTTCATATCTTCGTACTCAGTCGCTGGTGGTAAGTCAATATTTTTAGAAATCGCTGTAAAACCTAATCCCAATTTTCCACCTTCAACTTTGAACCCGACAAACTCTAGAATGGTTGGGAACATATCAAAATGTAATACGTCTTCACGATTTTTGGTCACTGGTTTTGCTGAAATAAATTGGTTAAACACATGACGTTCTTTAATGGTATCTAGCTTGTCAGAAACTGGATTTTCCATTGCTAAGTGATCACCTAAAATAAGCACATTAGTATCTTTAAAGTAACCGCTACGCTTCATAAATAAAACTAACTCAGCGACTTGATTAGCGGTGCACTCAACAACGCCTGGGAAATCTTTAATGCCATGCGCTTTGCAGTATTTAGAAAAATGGCCATCAGGGCCATGGGTATCAATGGTGTTAAACGTTAAATTGAATGGTTGTTTCTGTGCATGTAATTTAATAAGCTTCGCCTTCACTAAAGACAACAAATCATCATCATATAAGCCCCAGAAATTCATATCCTTTGGCTTTAGATTGCCCTTCAGTTCATCACGGCCTAAAACTTCATCATAGTGATGATCTTGAAAGAATTTACCATTACCGGAAAACGCCAAAGCATCACTTGCCATATAAACATTGTAATAACCGGCATCATGCAAGATGTCGCCCAAACAAACTGCATTCGGTAAAAACGATTTAATGTTTTCACCTTGATCATTACCGTCGTACAAACTTACGCTCTTAAGTGGCACAGCACATTGCGTTGCAGTAATGCCTGCAATCGTCCATCCCGTGCCAGGTGCTTGTTTAAAACTGCTGAAGCTTGTACCTTTAAAATAATCC
>JBEIDM010000068.1:0-6035 GCA_040383445.1 Candidatus Methylopumilus sp.
CGTTGGCGTGCTATCAGGTATCGGTGGCTGGGCTGGTGTTGCGATGAACCTTGGTATGACTAACCCAACAGACGCTCTTGGCGCTGCTGGTGGTTATGCTGAATTGACAAAATACAACGCTGCTCCTGGCGGCGGTGCATTGAGCGTGTTCAGCCTATAATTAATTGTTGAAAAACAATTGTTATAGAACTAACCGTTAGTTAGTTTGTCATATAAACACCCCGCTTCGGCGGGGTGTTTTTTTACACCTAGATTTAAATATCTAACGGAAAAAGGAATGATTAAATGATGAACAAGCTTTTAGTATCACTATTTATTGGCAGCGTGATGATAGGAACAGCGATTGCTGACGATACTATCGACGTGCCAGTCATTAACCCAGATGAAGGTCGTATCGGCGAAGTGCGCCGTGTTGAAGACCCAACCGAATTTAAAGTCTGCGCTGATCCAGATAACATGCCTTATTCAAATGCAAGACAAGAAGGCTTTGAAGATAAGATTGCAGCGCTGATTGCTCAAGATTTAGGCAAGAAATTAAGCTTCCAATATGCTTATTACAGACAAGGTTTCTTAAGAAATACATTGAATGCAAACCGTTGTGATGTTGTGATGAGTACAACTTCTGACAATGACACAATGTTGACGTCAACACCTTATTACAGATCAACTCACGTATGGGTATATCGTAAAGATAAGGGTTATAACATTACTAATTGGGATTCGCCTGATTTAAGAAAAGGCATCATTGGTATCGTGGGTCAAAGTCCAGCATCACGTCCATTGGCAGATCATGATTTAATGGGTAATGCACGTCCATACCGTTTACAACGTGACTTACATTTACCACCAAGTTTCTTAGTGGATGATGTTGTCAAAGGTGATATCGATGTTGCTGTTGTTTGGGGTCCAATCGGTGGTTACTTCGCTAAGCAATCTAAAACACCACTTTCAGTTGTTCAAATTCCTGAATACGAAAACATCAACGTAAAAGGTAAAGAAAACTGGAATATCTCGATTGGCGTGCGTAGAAAAGACAAAGAACGTATGGCAATGATTAATGACGTGATTAAACGTCGTCAAGCTGATATCGATAAGATTTTAAATGAATACGGTATTCCACACATCCCTGTTGTACTTGGTGACAGCATCGAGAAAAAAGCACGTGAAAAAGTGCAGGGTGAAAAAGTTGATAAGCCTATGTAATGCTCAGATGGTTGGCTAAAAATTACATTAATTAGTCAACCATCTTTGGCTTATTTCGTATTAGAATACCGCTTCTAGATTAATCTAATAGAAGCAATCTAAAGTAGTACTAATTTAATACTTAGGAGATAACATGTTAGGCAACAAAGCAGTTAAAGCAGCATTGATGGTTACACTTGTAGCCTTGTCTGGTTTGCTTCCTTTGCAAGCAAGTGCAGAGTGCAAATTTGTTTCTACAAAAGATGGTAGCCCATTGGCAATTAAGGCTGTTGATTCAGATACGCCTGAAGCTAAAGAGTTTATCGCAACTTGTGTTAACCCATACACCAAGAAATTTGCTGCAAACAAAGAGTTAGCAAATGCTGGTAAAAAGAAATTTGGTTATTGGTCATGCACACAATGTCACGGTGGTAACGCAGGTGGTCAAACAGGCCCAAGTATTACTGACGCAACATGGCAATATTCTAAGCACGTAACGGACAAAGGTATGTTCGAGACGATTGCAGGTGGTTCTAACGGTGGTATGCCAACATGGCATTCTCAGCCAGCTGGCAACCCAGAACTATTAAATACTGATGAACTATTAAAAATTATCGGTTGGTTACGTTCTGAATACAAAGGTGGTGGTGATACACCTTGGTTGAATGAAAAGTAATATTTGTTAGTTTAAAAAAGGGCTGCCAATTGGCAGCCCTTTTTGTTTGTAGCGCTTAAATCTTGGGTTAAAATAAATGTGTATTACCAATCATTATAAAAATCATAATAAAAATACAAGGAGACTCATGTGAATAAAAAATTAATTTTAGTATCAGCTGTAACACTTGCTTTGCTTAATGCTTGTTCAGGGAAGTCCTCCGATGGTGCTTCTGCAGGTGGTGATGCAATAAAGTTTGTTACAACACAGGATGGCTCTGCCATGGAAATTAAAACAGAGTTGTTCGATACTCCAGCAGCTAAAGAATTTTTAGCAACAGGCAAAAATAGTTATGTTGGTAATTCTGATGCTGTTGCTGCAGGTAAAAAATTATTTCAAATGTATTCATGTACACAATGTCACGGCGGTGATGCAGGCGGCCAAACCGGTCCAAGTTTGCATGGTCCTGATTTTAAATATGCTAAAGATGCAAGCAATAAAGGGATGTTTGAAACTATTTGGCATGGTACAAATGGTGGCATGGGAGCAAAGGGTAAAGGTTTAATGGACCCTACAGATCCTGCAAATGGTTTAATGCCTGATGAAGTATTAAAAATTCAGGCGTGGGTTCGCAGTCATAATGAGAAACTCACAGGTAACGAATAAACGTATTAATCTAATTAAGGTAATTTCATGAAATTTAAGAAAAGCTCAATCAATAAACCAAAGCTTCACCAAGTCGTGATCGTTGGTGGTGGAGCTGGCGGACTTGAGCTAGCGACTCGTTTAGGTGATAAATTGGGTCGTAAGGGTAAGGCTGAAATTACCTTAATTGATAGAACTAGAACACATGTTTGGAAGCCACTATTGCACGAAATTGCTGCGGGGAGCATGAATCCTGACAAGCACGAATTAGAGTATCTAGCCCAAGCACATTGGCACCATTTCAATTTCCGTCTTGGTGAAATGGATGGATTAGACCGAACAAAAAAAGAAGTTTATATCAGCGCCAATTACGATGAGGACGGTGAGGAGATTATTCCGCGCCGAACTATTCCTTACGACACCCTAATTATCGCGGTAGGAAGTACTACTAACGATTTTGGTATTAAAGGCGCACGTGAAAATTCAATTGCTTTAGACACACAAGATCAAGCAGAACGCTTTCATCGTAGATTGCATAACGCACTAGTAAGAGCACAAACGCAAGTTGGTCCTGTTAATGCAGGTCAATTGGAAGTGGTGATTGTTGGTGCTGGCGCGACGGGTGTTGAGTTATCTGCTGAATTGCATAATACAACACGCGAATTGGCGGCTTACGGCCTAGATAAAATTGATCCTGATAAAGATGTTCGAATTTCATTGATTGAAGCATCTGACCGTGTCCTACCAGCGTTGCCACCTAACTTGTCTAAAGCAGTGGATCTAGAATTGCGCAAGCTTCGCGTTCACGTCTATGCAGGTGAGCGTGTAACCGAGGTAAGTAATAAAGGGATTCATACCCACACAGGACGTTTTATTCCATCAGAACTCGTCGTTTGGGCAGCAGGTATTAAAGCACCTGATTTCTTGAATGGTTTAGATGGCTTGGAAAGTAACCGCATTAATCAGTTAGTTGTGAGTCGTACTTTGCAGACAACGATGGATGCGGATGTGTTTGCGTTTGGTGATTGCGCGGCATGTCCGATGGATGGCACTGATCAGAACGTACCGCCACGTGCACAATCAGCGCATCAGCAAGCTTCGATGTTGGTTAAAACAATTAAATTGCGCGTACAGGGTAAGACAAATCTGCCTAAATATACTTATCGAGACTATGGATCATTAGTGAATTTAGGACGTTACTCTACTGTTGGTAGTTTAATGGGGTCGGTTTCTGGCGGCACAATGTTTGTAGAAGGCATGTTTGCAAGGCTGATGTACCAATCACTTTATCAAATGCATTTAATGGCATTGCATGGATTTTTTAGTGTGTTCTTGCAAATGCTGGCACGTATGATTACACGAAGAACAGAGCCGCACGTTAAATTGCATTAAGCGATATTTTGAATAATAAAAAAGCCTAGCGATGCTAGGCTTTTTTATTATTACTTCATTATTTTGCTTGAAGATGGTGTCGGTAAAGTTGGTTGATTACCGTCATACTTAGGATGACGAAAAGACCAAAGATAACCACGATATGATTAATATGGATATTCGCTTTGACCATCAGCGTATAAGCACCACTGACCAATAAAATACCTAGGTTTTCATTGAAGTTTTGAACCGCAATCGAATGTCCAGCACCAATCAGTAAATGTCCACGATGTTGAAGAAGTGCGTTGAGAGGTACGACAAAGAACCCGCTTAATACGCCGATTCCAAATAGTAATCCTGCAGCAAGATGCCATTCTTTAATAAAGACCATAATAATGACAAAAAAGCCCATCAAGATGCCAGCTGGCATGACTTTAATTGAGTTTTCTAAGCTGATGTAACGTGCTGCAATCACTGAACCTAATGCAATGCCCAAAGCAACCCATGCCGTGAGCTGAGTAGCAAGGTCAAGGCCAAAGCCTAATGCAATGCCTGCCCATGCAATAACTACTAACCTAAGTGTGGCGCCTGCGCCCCAAAATAAAGTAGTGACTGCTAATGAAACCTGACCTTGAGGGTCGCGCCATAG
The DNA here is from genome assembly GCA_040383445.1 of Candidatus Methylopumilus sp. Taxonomy (GTDB): domain Bacteria; phylum Pseudomonadota; class Gammaproteobacteria; order Burkholderiales; family Methylophilaceae; genus Methylopumilus_A. The sequence continues at coordinate 4,503 of JBEIDM010000068.1, forward strand.
CGTGAAGAACGATTTGTAGAAATCAATCATCATGCAAATTGGATTTTTATTCTTAATCTCATGTTCAATAGGCAGTTTAGGGATGAAAGTATTAAAAGCTGCAGCGACAAGATATAAAGAAGTGATAACAATCATCGCCATTTGCGTGTTGATGCTGGCGAGGTGCCCCCCAAAGATTGCACCAAGAATAATGGCAATCACAGTTGAGCCGTCCATCCAGCCATTGGCGCTCACTAGTTTACTTGGTGGTAAAAGCTCAGTCAGAATACCGTATTTAGCAGGGGAGTATGCGGCAGCACCTATCCCAACAATTCCGTAAGCATAAAGTGGTGGCATCCCAAAAAGCATGGCAAGGCTACCAAAGAACTTAATGCCGTTAGAAATAAACATCACACGCCCCTTTGGAAGGGCGTCAGCGAACGATCCAACGAAAGGGGCTAGTACGATGTATGAAATGACAAAAAACTGCAGTAAAAGCGGTTTATGCCAGTTTGGTGATTGCATTTCTTGCAGCAGAGCGATTGCAGCAAAAAGCAAAGCATTATCTGCTAGCGCTGATAAAAACTGAGCAGCCAGTAAAACGTAAAAGCCTTTGGTCATTGGGTTATAAAATTTCTGCAGCAAAGTCTGCTAATCGTGAACGCTCACCGCGCATAAGTGTAACGTGACCATTATGGCCCCAACCCTTAAATCTATCCACTACATAAGTTAAGCCCGAGCTGCCTTCTGTTAAATAAGGCGTATCAATTTGTGCAATATTCCCTAGGCAGACCACTTTTGTTCCAGGGCCTGCGCGAGTAATCAAGGTCTTCATTTGTTTTGGCGTCAGGTTTTGAGCTTCGTCAATAATTAGAAACTTGTTTAAAAACGTACGACCACGCATAAAGTTAAGTGATTTAATTTTGAGGCGGCTACGAACCAAATCTTGGGTGACGGCACGACCCCATTCCCCAACATTTTCATCTGATTGATTTAAGACATCCAAATTATCTTCTAATGCACCCATCCACGGCGCCATTTTCTCTTCCTCAGTACCTGGTAAGAATCCAATATCTTCACCAACTGAAATAGTGACGCGGGTCATAATGATTTCACTGTAGATTTTTTTATCTAATGTTTGGGTAAGCGCGGCTGCAAGGGTTAATAATGTTTTTCCGCTGCCGGCTTGACCTAACAATGACACGAAATCAACATCCGGATCCATAAGTAAGTTGAACGCAAAATTCTGTTCTCGATTACGAGCGGTGATTCCCCAAACATTATGTTTCACTTGAGTGAAATCTTTAATGATCTCTAGAATCGCGGTCTTACCCTCTACATTCCTTACAATTGCTTCAAATGGTTTTTCGTAAGCGTAAAAAACAAATTCATTGATGAGAAAGGTTGGGCAAAGAGGGCCAGTAATCCGATAAAACATACGTCCTGCATCCTGCCAGGACTCCATGGCTTTACTGTTTTGATCCCATAAATTTTCTGGTCGCTATTTAATGCCGCTATAAAGAAGTTCGCTGTCTTCTAATACTTTGTCATTGA
>JBEIDM010000069.1:0-6020 GCA_040383445.1 Candidatus Methylopumilus sp.
CACTTTGCGACCTTTTAAACGATTAATGCAATGCCGTAATTTTTTGGTTTCCGACACCATGTTTTCCAAATCCATGTTGTCATGTGTTTCGCAAAGAAAGTGATAAGGGTCTACCCCATGATGTCTCATCAGGCCCTTGAGGGTCGCCCCGTAGATACGCCAGTAATGCTGGCGCAATCTGAAGGCGTGATGCTCATCAACATTTAGAGTGTTCATGATGTATTGCGTCATGGCTTTATTCATCACAGGAAAGATATGTGATGAAGCATCGTGTAGGGTGTCGTCTAGGTCAAACACCCAAACACGTTTGCTATTTTGCATTATTTAGCTTTGATTAGCGTGCCTACGCCGTCATCTGTGAGAACTTCAAGTAGCAAAGCATGCTCAACACGACCGTCAATAATATGTACAGCTTTTACGCCGCTACGTGCAGCATCTAACGCTGAGCTAATTTTAGGTAGCATGCCACCTGAAAGCGTACCATCTTCAACTAAATCGTCGATTTGTTTTGGCGTTAGCCCAGTAAGTAAGGCGCCATTCTTATCTAATACGCCTGGCGTATTGGTGAGCAAGATTAATTTCTCTGCACCTAAAATTTCCGCTAACTTGCCGGCGACAACATCGGCATTGATATTGTAAGTCTCGCCATCTGGACCAACACCAATCGGTGCAATCACAGGAATGAAATCGCCGCTATCAAGGAAGTTGATAATGCTTGGATCGATTTTAGTAATATCACCTACTTGGCCGATATCAATCATTTCATCTGGATTTTCTTTGCTTTTCATGCGAAGTTTTTCAGCATGAATGAAATTTCCATCTTGGCCTGTGAGCCCAACGGCTCTGCCGCCTTTTTGGTTGATAAGATTTACAATCTCTTTGTTTACTTGGCCACCCAGCACCATCTCTACTATATCCATGGTTTCTTCATCTGTGACGCGCATGCCTTGAATGAAGACACCTTTTTTGCCGAGCTTATCTAGCATCTCATTGATTTGCGGGCCGCCGCCATGCACAACAACCGGGTTCATTCCGACCAGTTTTAGTAATACAACATCGCTCGCAAAAGATTCCTTTAATTGCGGATCTGTCATTGCATTGCCGCCGTATTTAATTACGATGGTTTTATCGAAGAAGCGTTTAATGTAAGGAAGAGCCTCAGCGAGCGTTTGGGCCTTTTGAGTGGCGGTCGTGTTGTTCATTTCCTGATGCCTTTATGATTAACTTTTTTTGATATTTTACATTGAAATATCATTAAAACTTACAGTGTCTTAACGAACACCTTAGAACGTCTCTGTAGGTTGTAGATTTTTTGTTTTTCTTCAGGCAAGTCCTCAACACTTTTTTCTTTAAATCCACGCTCTAAAAACCAATGTTCAGTTCTTGTGGTTAAACAAAATAATGTTTTAATTCCTTGCTCTCGTGCCTGATCTTCGCAGTAATGGAATAGCCTGTCACCACGACCACCACCCCGGTAGGCCGGGTGAATGGCTAGGCAAGCAAATTCTGCCATTTTTTCACTTATGAAAGGATATAAAGCAGCGCAGCCTATGACACGGCCATCGTGTTCCATAATATAAAATTGGTCGATTTCCATTTCCAAACGTTCACGACCGCGTCTGACTAGAACACCTTCATTTTCTAATGGTTCAATGAGTTGTAATAGTGCACCTACATCGCTAATTTCTGCCTGTCGCATCGATTCTAAAGGCATTTCTGTGACCATGGTGCCTATGCCATCATGTGTGAATAGCTCTTGAAGAATTGCGCCGTCAGTATGACGACAAATTAAATGCGTTCTTGCTACCCCGTGCTCACAAGCTTTAATTGCGGCGGGTAAGAAGTAAGCTTCATCTTCTGTAATGTTGCTGTTGCCTTGATGATTATTTTTGACGTGTTTGAGTAAGTTTTCTGCTTTTTGTGCAGTCATTTCACGTAATAGCTCACCACGTGCGTTATGAACACCAGACGCATCCATTAAGAAAATAAGTTTGTCTGCATCTAAGGCAATCGCGGTGCTCACAGCGACATCTTCTAAAGACAGATTGAACGCTTCACCAGTTGGTGAGTAACCTAGTGGTGATAACAATACCATCTCGCCATCATCTAAACGTTTCTGAATGCCAACAGCATCTACTTTTCTAACTTCACCAGTGTGTTGTAGGTCTACACCATTTCTAACGCCAAGTGGCTTTGCTGTCGCGAAGTTGCCACTTGCAACTCGAATATCTGAGCCGGCCATTGGTGAGTTAATTAGCCCCATTGAAAGTAAAGCTTCAATTTCTACCCGAATGGCACCGTTCGCTTCTTTTACTGCCTCCATCGCCACATCGTCGGTAACGCGAAGACCGTCGGCCATTTTTGTCTCAATCTTGGATTTTCTTAGGCGTGATTCAATTTGTGGCCGAGATCCATGAACTAAAACCAATCTAACTTCTAGACTAGCAAGTAAGTTCAAGTCGTGAGATAGCGCCACAAACTGCCCATCATCGACAACTTCGCCACCAAAGGCGATAACAAAAGTGCGACCACCAAAGGCGTGAATGTATGGGGCGACTGAGCGAAACCAGCTGACAAATTCTTGAGGCTTACTTAAGTTTTGAGTGTTCTGTATTGCAGACTTGGTTGAATTTGCGTAATTCGCAATATTTTCAGTGCCGTTAAGTATTTTGGATTGATCGCTTTGTTCATAAAGAAACGCCGGGGTGCAATTAAGCGCTTTGCACAGCTTCAATAGCATTTGTTCACTAAGGCCTTGCGCACCCCTTTCGATCCGAGAGAGATTTCCTGCATCCGTGCCAATTTGATTGGCAAGAGATTGAAGAGTGTGTTTAAAAAATTTTCTTTGTTGCCTGATGGCTTGACCTAGTGACATAGCGCCTCATTATTATTTTGCGTTTTATGCATTATTTTAATATAAAAATGCGTTTAATGCAAAATTAAAAGTATTTAAATTGCGTTATTCGCAAAAGTCACCCCAGAGTGTCTGCATGGCGGCGATTGCTGCAAGCGGGGCGGTTTCGGTTCTTAGTATGCGTTTCCCAAGTCGAACAGCTGTAAATCCTTGTTGGGTACTTAGCTTTATTTCATCGTTTGTAAGACCGCCCTCTGCGCCAACAAGTAAATGAATGTCAGCTTTTGGTTGCGGTAGATCTTTGAGTGAACACGCCGCGTTTGGGGCTAAGGTAATCATTAGGTCTGTTGGCTTAATTGAGGCCAGCCATTGTGGTAGGGATAAAGGTGCTTTTACAATTGGAACGGTTGCGCGACCACATTGTTCGCATGCTGATATCACTACATTTTGCCAATGAGTTATTCGTTTTTCAGCGCGCTCACCAGATAATTTAACAACACTACGTTGACTCGCGATTGGTTGAATGGACGTGACTCCCATTTCGACCGCTTTTTGAATGGTAAAGTCCATGCGATCACCGCTTGATATGGCTTGTGCTAGATGTATTGAGATGGGAGCTTCGTTTTTGACACGAGTTTGCTCACTTATTTTTGCGATGACCTCATTTTTTTTAACCATCGTGAGTTGAGCTGGATAATCATTACCGTCTCCATTGAAGAGAACCACATCATCGCCAACGTTAAGACGAAGGGCTCTTGTCGCATGGGTCGCCGCAGTTGCAGACAATTCAATTTCACTGCCGATTGACAGTGAATTAGAAATTGCCGGATCACAGTAAAAACGTGGTGTAGACATTCAATTTAAGCCAAAATGATGGAATCGGTCGATCTATTTTAAAGGAAGGAGTGGAAAAAATGGCAAGTTTGAATCCGCCAGTCTGTGATTTCGGATGGCAGGCGCCTCATTTTAAATTGCCTGGGGTTGATGGGCGTGATTGGACGCTTGATGATGTTAAGGGCGAACATGGCTTATTGGTAATGTTTATTTGCAATCATTGCCCTTATGTTCAATCAATTCGTCAGCGCTTGGTTGAAGATATCGCTGTTTTAAAGACCTTGGGAGTCAATGCGATCGCGATTTCTTCAAATGACGTTATTAGCTATCCGCAGGACTCATTTGAGCAGATGAAGCAAATTGCGGAAACGTTCAATTTTGATTTTCCTTATGTTTATGATGAGTCTCAATCTGTTGCAAAAGCTTATGGCGCTGTGTGTACGCCAGACTTTTTTGGATTTAATGACAGGCTTGAGCTTCAGTACCGAGGGCGTTTTGATGATCAAGGTCGTGATTTAACGCCTAAGCCAAACGCTACAAAAGATTTATTGGAAGCGATGACGCTAGTTGCAAAAACAGGACATGGCCCAAGTCAGCAAATTTCTAGTATTGGTTGTTCAATTAAGTGGAAAGATTAGTGCTTTTGGTCTGCTTGGGCTAAATATCTGGAAATCGTGACCATTTCGGGGCTGATGGTATTGCTCAAAATGCCCATTTAAGCAATAATTCAGGATTTAGCTCCCGTAAAATTAATAATTAAATATTTCGCTGTATTGAATGCCTTGCAGCCTTAATATTCATGCGTTTGGGAGTGTCCAAAGAATTTCTAGTGCCATGCTTATGCGTTGAATCTATCTAGATCCAATACACAAGCTGGCGCTTTTTACGTTTTATAGATTTGATGATAGGGAGAAAGAAATGGCAACTCGTAAAGATTTAGCAAACGCTATCCGTGCTTTGTCTATGGATGCGGTGCAGAAAGCTAACTCTGGCCACCCAGGCGCACCTATGGGCATGGCTGAAATCGCTGAAGTACTATGGAACCATAATTTGCGTCATAACCCAACAAATCCAAATTGGGCTGATCGCGATCGTTTCGTATTGTCTAACGGCCATGGCTCAATGTTGATTTATTCATTGTTGCATCTAACTGGCTACGATTTGCCTATGGATGAAATTAAGACTTTCCGTCAATTGCATTCTAAATGTGCTGGTCACCCAGAATATAGCTACGCACCAGGTATCGAAACAACAACGGGTCCATTAGGTCAAGGTATCACTAATGCGGTTGGTTTCGCGATGGCTGAAAAATTGATGGCTAATCAATTCAACAAGCCAGGTCACGACATCGTTGATCACTATACATACTGCTTCTTAGGTGACGGCTGTATGATGGAAGGTGTATCACATGAAGCTTGTGCTTTGGCTGGTACATGGGGTCTAGGTAAGTTGGTTGCATTCTGGGATGACAACGGCATCTCTATCGATGGTCACATCGAAGGTTGGTACACAGATGACACAGCTAAACGCTTTGAATCTTATGGCTGGCATGTTCAATCAGTAGACGGTCACGACTCTGATGCAATTAATGCAGCAATTCAAAAAGCTAAAGCGGTGACAGATAAACCATCATTAATTTGCTGTAAAACAGTCATTGGTATGGGTTCACCAAATAAATCTGGTAGTCATGATTGCCACGGTTCTGCACTAGGTGAAGAAGAAGTTGCAGCGACACGTGCAAACATTGGTTGGAATTATCCTCCATTTGAAATCCCTGCAGACGTTTATGCTGGTTGGGATCAAAAAGCTAAAGGCGCTAAATTAGAAGCTGACTGGAATGCTAAGTTTGATGCTTATGCAAAAGCTTTCCCAGCTGAAGCAGCTGAATTCAAACGTCGTATGGCAGGTGATTTACCAGCTAACTGGAAACAAGCTGCTGATGCATTGATTGCATCAACAAACGAAAAAGCAGAAACCATTGCAACGCGTAAAGCTTCACAAAATGTTATCGCTGCTCTAGCACCAACATTGCCTGAGTTCTTGGGCGGTTCAGCTGACTTGACTGGCTCTAACTTAACATCATGCGGTAGCTTCACACACGTTGATGGTAAAAAACCAGGTAATTACATCTCTTACGGTGTACGTGAGTTTGGTATGTTCGCAATCATGAACGGTATGGCATTGCACGGTGGTTTCTTACCATTCGGCGGCACATTCCACATGTTCTCAGACTACGCTAAGAGCGCATTACGTATGGCTGCATTGATGAAGCAACGTACTGTTGCAGTATTGACACATGACTCTATCGGTCAAGGTGAAGATGGTCCAACTC
>JBEIDM010000070.1:0-6019 GCA_040383445.1 Candidatus Methylopumilus sp.
ATTTGTTGTGGATGAGCTTAAAAACAAAGGTGCAGTTTTTATTGATGAACTCAGTGATGTGCCTGCAGGCAATACGGTGATATTTAGTGCGCATGGTGTTTCAAAGGAAGTCCGTGCTGAAGCTGAAAAAATGGGTTTACGTGTGTTTGATGCAACATGTCCATTAGTGACAAAAGTGCATATTGAAGTTGAAAAAATGCGCGCAGCCGGACAAGAAATTGTGATGATAGGCCACAAAGGACACCCAGAGGTTGAGGGAACCATGGGTCAGTCTGATGGAGGTATGTATTTAGTTGAAACCCCAGAGGATGTTGAAGCACTTCAAGTAAAAGACCCTGCCAAATTGGCTTATGTTACTCAAACCACTCTTTCCATAGATGACGCTGCCAGTATTGTAGGTGCACTGAAAATACGGTTTCCTAAAATCGTTGCACCTAAAAGCGACTCTATTTGTTATGCCACGCAAAATAGACAAGATGCTGTGAAGGTTTTGGCAAAAGATTGCGATTTAGTGATTATTGTTGGATCACCTAATAGCTCAAACTCTAATCGTTTACGTGAAGTCGCCCAGAATCAAGGCGTAGAGTCGTATATGGTAGATAACGCAAGCTTCTTGCAAGAATCTTGGGTAATAGGTAAGAAAAGAATTGGTGTGTCAGCTGGAGCGTCTGCTCCAGAAGTTCTGGTGAAAGAAGTGATTGCAAAGTTACAGGCCCTAACTCAGGCTGAAGTGACGGAATTGCAAGGTGTAATTGAAAATGTTGTTTTCCAGCTACCTAAAAATTTGAAACAAGCTTAATTGAAATGAATCAACAAAAAAGGGCGCATTAAGCGCCCCTTTTTCGATCAGATCAAAGATCTTATTTTTTTCTGCTATCTAAGCTATATGCTGTTACTGGATTGGCAGCTAGAGTTAGCAAACCACCAACAATTGCTAAGTATTGGAATGGTGATAATCCAAGTGCCAAAGCAATAAATATAGAATAAGCGGCCATTAAAATGGCAGCATTTTTAGTCTTATAGCCTAATAACAGTGCTAAACCACCAATTAACTGAACTAAGATGATGAGTGGTGCAAAAATGCCAGGCAAACCATTTTGACCTAATGCCATTTGGTAATCTAAATAACCATTTGGATTGTTGAAGAAGCTGTAGATTAAGGCAATAACTTGTAATAAAAACAGTTGTGCCAAAAATACACGGCCTAAAACGCTTAAAATTTTGTTCATGAATTTAACCTTAAAGTAGATTTGTGGGCAAAGTATAACCCAGCACTAGTGCCAAGAGAATAACTGTATGCAATATACCTGCTTCATTTGCTGATGAAGCGGCCCTTCGGTAGAATAAGCGCCTCAGATTATTCAGTTTTTTTAGATGTACTCTTTTGTTAACGTTTAGGAACTTATTCCATGTCAAAAATCATTTTTAAAGCAGGTGAAGCAACTGTTTTTACCGAAGGTAAAGACGTTACAGCTGCAATGCCAGAAATCTTAATCGGTGCTGTTGATGGCCCTGTAGGTACAGCTTTTGCTAACATGATGGCGCAAAGCAAAGGCCATACAGCAATGTTTGCAGTGCGTGATATCAATCAATTGGTGCGCCCAGCAACGATGATGGTGCCAAAAGTGACGCTGAAAGATGGCATCAACATCGAATTATTCGGTGGCGTTGTGCAAGCTGCAACTGCTGATGCTATTTTGGATTGTGTGATTGAAGGCATCATCCCTAAAGATCAAGTCAACGATTTGTGTATCGTTAGCTTGGTATGGATTGATCCAGGCTGTGCTGCTTTGGCTAAAGAAGGTAAATTAGACAAAGCTGATATGTATAAAAATAACTACGATGCAACTAAATTGGCTATCAAACGTGCACTAAATGACGAGCCAAGTATTGAAGAATTGATTAAAAACCGTAAAACAATTAAACATTGTATGTGGGACGAAAGCTGGGGCGAGATTTAATTCTTTTTGCTTAAGCGATTAGTGAAAAGCAGCCTAAGGGCTGCTTTTTTATTGTCTAAATTTATTCAGTTGAATATTAGGTAGGCGCATAATTTTATCGATGGCTAATCTTGCCATCGCCCATGCCTTGTCCTCGCGCATCATTTCGAGTTCAGTTGCTTCATAGGGCAAATATCTGCCGCCATGGGTAAGTGAATAGCGCACAGAATTCTCTAGCTTGGTGTAAGCCAGCATCACATCTTGTATGCGTTCATCTCTGGATTTATAAAGCGTAGCCATTTTGGAGACAGTTAAATAAATTTTATTGATTTAAGTTTAGCAAAATATTTCGAACTGGTGTGGGAAGCGCTGCACCAATTGCATCCTCTACTGGCAACCAAACCATATTGGGAGCATTGAGTTGAGATGGTTTGCTGATGAGCCTTAGCGGCTGCGGCAGAATTTCTAATTTAAAGTGTGTAAATACATGTTGTACCAATGCGAGTGGTTCTTCTGCTTCTGCATGTAATCCAAATCTTGTTGCAACGACCTCGGTTGCAATATCCTGCATATCGATTTCAGGCAAGCTCCATAAACCACCCCAGATGCCACTTGGCGGACGTTTCTCTAACAAGACTTCATTGCCTTGGAGAATGACTAGCATGGTCGTATATTTTTGCGGAATGACTTTTCGAGGTTTCGGGGTTGGCAAATCTTTAGTGCGATTTTGTGCATAAGCCAAACAAGTGTTATTGAGTGGGCATTGGTCGCATTTAGGTCTGCTACGCGTGCAAATCGTTGCACCTAGATCCATCAAGCCTTGAGTGTAAGCCGCCATGTCTTTTTCGGGTAAGAGCGATTCAGCTAACTGCCATAAATGCTTTTCGATTTTAGGCGACCCAGTCCATCCTTCAATTAAAAAATGACGTGCTAAGACCCGTTTTACGTTGCCATCTAAGATAGTTTGTATTTGATTGAATGCAAATGAAACAATGGCTGCAGCGGTTGATCTACCGACACCTGATAATGTTTGAACAACTTCAAAATCTTGCGGAAAAACACCGTCATGCTCATCCATAATAATTTTTGCCGCATTGTGTAAGTTTCGGGCACGCGAGTAGTAACCTAGGCCGCTCCAGTGTTGTAGCACTTGTTCTTGTGTTGCATTTGCAAGTGCCTCTATCGTTGGAAAACTTCGCATGAAGTTTGCGTAATAGCCGATTACCGCAGTCACTTGCGTTTGTTGCAACATGATTTCTGAAACCCAAATTGCATAAGGGTCGCGTGTATTTTGCCAAGGTAAGTCATGGCGACCATGTGCTTTTTGCCAGGTGATTACGCGGGATGAAAATTGAGTGTCGCGCATAGGGTTAGTTTTTTAATTAGCAAAAGTAAATAAGTACTAAGATGCCTAGCGCGATTCGATACCATGCGAAAATTTTGAAGTCATGTCCAGCCAGATAGCGAATCAAAGTTTTAATTGCAACTAATGCTGAAAAGAAAGCCGCTATAAAACCAATTAAGAATAATCCGGCATCTTCCACTGACAATAAGTCACGATGCTTGAGTAAATCGTAACCAGTGGCGGCGAACATAACGGGAATTGCTAAAAAGAATGAGAACTCGGTAGCGACTTGACGAGATAAACCAAAGGACATGCCACCAAGAATGGTTGCCCCTGAACGAGAAACCCCAGGAATTAAAGCAAGTGATTGTGCGAATCCAATTTTTACCGCTTGCCAGCTGCTCATTTCTTCTATGCTATGAGTCCGTGCTTTAAGCGCTAATTTCTCAATAAGTAAAATCAACATTCCACCAACAATCAAAGCCATTGCAACGGGCACTGGGTGAAATAATAGATTTTTGATTTGTTTGTGAAATACTAGACCTATCAATGCTAGCGGTAAAAATGCGATGAGCAATTGCAATACAAAGCGTTGCGCGTTGATGTCACTTTTAACTGTACGAATAACTTTGAAGAGTCTGGCATGGTAGAGCCAAACAACCGCCAATATAGAGCCCAATTGAATCACGATTTCAAAAATTTCACGTTTTTCTACACTCATGAAATCGAGTAAATCGCTGACGATAATTAAATGCCCTGTGCTACTGACAGGTAAAAACTCTGTAGCCCCTTCAACCAATCCTAGAAGCAAAGCTTTTAAAATTAAAACTAAATCCATGTTGTTTCCGCTAATGTTGGCTATTAATACTAAAAGCGCTCTTCAGGACGTAAGTAGCGCCATTCGCCGATGGGTAATTTACCTAAAGTGATGCTACCAATTCTAATGCGTTTAAGGCCTAATACTTTCAGTCCGACTAGTTCACACATGCGTCGAATTTGGCGTTTGCGACCCTCGCGTAACACAAAACGTAATTGATGCTCGTTTTGCCAAGACACTTTCGCTGGCTTAAGTTTTACACCGTCTAACGACAGGCCATGATTGAGTAAATCGAGATTGTTGTAAGATAAATCGCCTTCTACACGCACTAAATATTCTTTTTCAACCGTTGAGTCCTCACCAATTAAATGACGTGCTACGCGCCCATCTTGAGTAAGTACTAGCAAACCTGTAGAGTCAATATCCAAGCGGCCCGCTGGCGCTAGTCCTTTTAAAAATCCACGTTGAAACTCTCTTGGTTGAGCATGGTGAAGTAGTGGATCATCTTGCCATTGATTGTCTGGATGTATCAGTACAATCGCAGGTTGGTAGCCATCTTCAGCTTGACCAGAAACGTAACCAATAGGCTTGTGAAGCAAGATTGTCACAACTTCGGATTGATGTTGTTCAGCTTCTTTGCTGACTGTGATCTCGGCTGTTTTTGAAACACGGGTGCCAAGCTCTGACATCACTGTGCCATTTACTTTTACCCAGCCATTTACAATCCATTCATCAGCTTCTCGTCGAGAACACAAACCCAACTCCGCCATTCTTTTTGAAAGACGTGGATGATCAGGATTGCTAGGCATAGGCTTAGGAGCAAACATTGGGTTGCTTGCACGATCATTATTAAAATCACCAACTTCAAAACCATCGCGCATTTTTCCGCCACGTCTTGGTGTATCCCGACCAGTGTCATCTAAAGTAGGTCTTGCTTGTTGGCGGGGTGCTTCGTCACGCAATCTTCCATCGTAGCGATGGTTGCGTTGAGAGGCCTTTGAACTCACTTGTTCCGTATTTGATGCGGGCGTTCTGTTCGTTTCTTTGCTCGGCTCATTGATGGAAGTTTCTAGCGGTTTCACAAAAGGCTTAGGGGCTACAGTGCGATCACGTTTACTTGGGTCGGTGCGGCGAACTGGTGCTTTCCCAGTTTTTGCTGCCGTTTGATCAGCAGGTTTCTTTGATAGTTTTATAGTGGTCAAAATAGCGTCCGGCAATTAATGCGCTGGTTAAATGAATGAAGTGATTATACCTGCTTGTGCTTAACAATGATTGGGTCTAACGAGACGAGCTTTAATAAAAAAGGCCTACTTTAAAGCAGGCCTTTTTATTATGCTTAAAACAAGAGTAATTAAACCTTGTGATAAACCTCACTACCTTTTTTCACAAACTCAATCGCCTTTTCTTGCATGCCTTTATTTAGCGCTTCTTTCTCATCGATCCCTAATTTGTCAGCATAGTCACGAACATCTTGAGTGATTTTCATTGAGCAGAAGTGAGGGCCGCACATTGAACAGAAATGCGCCTGTTTGGCCCCTTCTTGTGGCAATGTTTCGTCGTGGAATTCTTTGGCTTTTTCTGGATCTAGACCAAGATTAAATTGGTCATCCCAACGGAACTCAAATCGGGCTTTAGATAATGCATTGTCACGAATTTGTGCGCCTGGATGGCCTTTTGCTAAGTCAGCTGCATGTGCTGCAATCTTGTAAGTGATGATGCCGACGCGAACATCTTCTTTGTCTGGTAAGCCAAGATGCTCTTTTGGCGTCACATAACAAAGCATTGCACATCCGTACCAGCCAATCATTGCAGCGCCGATGCCTGAAGTAATGTGATCATAACCAGGCGCAATGTCTGTGGTTAAAGGGCCTAATGTATAGAAAGGCGCCTCGCCGCAGTGCTCAAGCTGCAAGTCCA
>JBEIDM010000071.1:0-6012 GCA_040383445.1 Candidatus Methylopumilus sp.
TAAAATTTAAGCAAAAAAGTGCCTCTGTTTTTAGGCAGAGGCAAATGTGGAACTACACCATTGGAGAATTAAATCAAACTAGAACTTCTTGCCAAAACCTACTGATACGACCCATGGGTCTATGTCTAGTTTGTCGATTTTTGTGTAACCAGTACCTAAATCAGCTTTAACTGTGGTATCAAACCAGATCTTTTTCACGTCAAAGTTAACTAGCCATTTTTCTGGTAAGTTGTAATCAAAACCTGCCTGAAGTGCAGCGCCCCAGCTATCTTGACTAATTTTGATAGGCACGGCGCCAAGATTTAACTTTTTATCTATAGAGTAAATGTATGAAATGCCTGCACCAACATATGGATCAAAAGTTTGGTCTGGATTAAAGTGCCATTGAGCTAGTAATGTTGGAGGTAGTAAATCCACTTTTCCTAGGTCGGCAGTTGAAGTAAGGCCAAGAGCACTGCCGTTATGAAGGTTTACTTGGTGGCGTGTGCCTACCGCTAAAATTAATTCTGCGGCAATGTTTTTTGTTAGATAGTAAGAAAAGTCAATTTCCGGGATTGTGTTGTCGTCGACTTTTAAGCTTGAGTTCGGACCAAATACATTGGTTGTGCTATCCAATTTACTATTGGTGTCAGGTGAAACTTGGGTTGCACGTAAACGAACAACGATGTCACCTTTTTCTGCCATTGCGAAAGAAGGTACTAGAGCTGCTGCAAGCGCGAACGCTAATAGGGTTTTTTTCATTACATCAATCTCCACTAAAAAATCAGAAAGTTACTAAATTCGATGGATTGATTTTATGGTGATCACTTTAGAATGCATTTGATGTAAATCAAATACTTGGTGAATAAGAGACATTTGTTGTGCTTTTACAACAGGCATATCGATCGTTGGAAATAAAAAAGCCCGTTTTCACGGGCTTTAGTATTTGGTGGTGGTGATGGGGGGACTCGAACCCTCGACCTATGGATTATGAATCCATCGCTCTAACCAGCTGAGCTACATCACCATCCTGATAACTTGCTTTTCAGCAAGCCCGCCATTCTATGATTTTGACGCAGCATTGTCAAAAGCTAAGCGAGCTTTATTGCATAAAATTGTTACTTTAATGCGGCAAAAATTTGATCACGAATAGTGTTCATTTCACCAAGGCCTGGCACAAATAAGTGTTTTGGTGCGCCATCTAAACCACTGTTTGCCCAATCAACGTAATACTTAACCAATGGTTTTGTTTGGCTGTGATAAACCTCAAGGCGTTTTAGGACAGTTTCTTCACGATCATCATCGCGTTGAACAAGGTCTTCGCCAGTGACATCATCTTTGCCTGCCACTTTAGGAGGGTTGAATTTAACGTGATAAGTGCGACCGCTTGCTGGATGTGAACGACGACCGCTCATACGCTCAACAATTGCTTCGTCAGGTACGTCAATTTCTACAACATAATCAATACCAACGCCTGCTTTTTTCATTGCTTCCGCTTGTGGGATAGTCCGTGGGAAGCCATCAAATAAGAAGCCGTTAGCGCAGTCTGCTTCTTTGATACGTTCTGACACTAAGCCGATAATCACTTCATCCGGCACTAAACCACCGCTATCCATATAGCTTTTAGCTTCCAAACCCAACTGTGTGCCTGCTTTGACAGCAGCGCGTAACATATCGCCCGTTGAGATCTGTGGAATGTTGAATTTCTCTTTGATGAAAGTGGCTTGAGTGCCCTTGCCAGCGCCAGGTGCGCCCAGCAGAATTAAACGCATGTGAATCTCCTGAGGAAATTGAATGTTGATTTTTAAGGGTTGAAATTATATCAGGCTAAAAAGTTTGCGATGGACACAAATTGCGCGACGGATAAATTTTCTGCACGTAATTGTGAATCAATCCCCATTTCATTAAAGCCAGCATCATCTAAGTAAGCTTTGAGCGTGTTGCGTAATGTTTTTCTGCGTTGGCCAAAAGCCGCAGTCACAATTTTTGCAAATAAGGCTTCATCTTTTGCCGGGAAGGTTAAGGCTGCATGCGGGACACAACGTACGAAGGCCGATTCGACTTTTGGTGCTGGTTCAAAGGCCTCTGGCGGAACAGTAATGAGGTAATCCATTTTGAGTTTGTATTGCAGCATCACTGATAGACGCCCATATTCTGATGTTGAAGGCGCTGCTACCATGCGCTCTACAACTTCTTTTTGCAGCATGAAGTGCATATCGATGATGTTGTCGATATTGCTGAGTAAGTGAAACAAAATAGGGGTAGAGATGTTGTAGGGCAAATTGCCCGTTACTCGAATTTTGTTAGCTGGACTCAATTTAGCTAATTCTGCAAAGTTAAATTTGAGCGCGTCCGAATTGTGAATGGTGATTTTATCCTTTGGATAAAAGCTTTCCATCCAGCTAATAATGTCACGATCAATTTCTACAACATGTAAATGGTTTAACTTCTTTAATAAAGGCTGTGTCAGGGCGCCAAGGCCTGGGCCAATTTCAACTATTAAGTCATCAGCTTTTGGTGATATGGCTTCAACTAAGCTATAAATGACGCCTTGGTCGGTAAGAAAGTTTTGGCCGAAGCGTTTTTTGGCAATGTGTTTCATGAAGGACTTTGATGTGTATTTTTAGTGTTGGCTAAATCAATAGCCAGCTGAATCGCTGCAATTAAGCTGCCAATTTCAATGTTACCTGTGCCTGCCAAATCGAGGGCTGTGCCATGATCAACAGAGGTGCGAATGAATGGAAGGCCTAATGTCACATTGACGCCTTCACCAAAGCTTGCATGTTTGAGCACTGCTAGGCCTTGATCGTGATACATCGCTAAAAAAGCATCTGTTTGTGCAATATTCTTTTCAGAAAACATCGTATCTGCTGGAAGAGGGCCGATTAAACCTAAGTCTTCATTTCGCAGTTGATCCAATACTGGCGTGATGGTTTTGATTTCTTCATCGCCTAAGTAGCCGCCTTCTCCTGCGTGAGGGTTTAATCCCGCAACCATGATGCGTGGGTGTTGTATTCCAAATTTATTGACCAAATCTGTATGTAGAATTCGAATCGTTTTGGTCAGCGTCTCTTTTGTAATCGCAGCGCTGACTTTTGTCAGTGGTAAATGCGTTGTCGCTAATGCTACGCGCATTCCTCCGCCTACTAACATCATTACAACTTGTGAGGTGTTGCTTTGCTCGGCCAGAAACTCTGTATGACCAGTAAAGGCCATTCCAGCTTGATTAATAATGCCTTTGTGAACAGGGGCCGTGACCATCGCATCAAATAGGCCCGATAGGCATCCATCCGTTGCAGTTGATAGCATCTCAATAACATAGGCGCCATTGCTTGGATTTAGTTGCCCTGCAAGTACATCTTCTTCGGTTTTGATTGGAATGAGTGTAATGCTGCCATCCCCTGCATGGACTTGCGGCGCTTTGTTCTTGTCGAAAGAATTGGTTTGGATCAAGAGACCTAATTGCTCAGCGCGGCCGGCTAATGCAGTAGGATCGGCAATGATGATGATTTCCGCAGCAATTGCTTGATAGGCTAGCAAAACACATAAATCTAGACCTATGCCCGCTGGTTCGCCTGATGTAATGGCTATACGTGGAATATGATTGCTCACGATAGTTTTAATGATATTAGATTAAAACTTATCTTCGAGTCTTAACTCTACAAAAGCACGGTCGCGAAGTTCACGAACCCAGTCTTGAAAAGCTTCATCTGACTTTCTTGCACGGATCTCTTGACGTGCTTTCAGTCTAGCGGCTTCTTTGGACATGTCTTGTGAGCGACGTTCTACTACTTGCATAATATGGAAGCCGAATGGCGTTTTGATAATTGGGCTAATTTCACCTGGTGCCAAAGCTGTCATGGTCTTCTCAAATTCCGGTACTGTATCTCCAGGATTTACCCAGCCCAAATCGCCACCATTGCTTGCTGAACCATCTTCTGAATATTGTTTGGCGAGATCTTCAAACTTCTCACCATTATCCAAACGTTCTTTTAAATCATCCATGCGATGGCGTGCATCCTTTTCTGAAACTACTTCACTTAATTTAATGAGGATGTGGCGAACGTGAGTTTGGCCAATCACTAATGGTGAAGTTCCACCACGGCGATTCGTGACTTTGATAATGTGAAAGCCGTTCGGGCTTCGAAGGATAGGCGTTATATCTCCAGGTTGTAATGTTTTTATAGACTCTAAAAACAACGCAGGAAGTTGCGTTGAAGTTTTCCATCCAAGCTGTCCTCCTTCTAATGCATTCGGCGCATCAGAGCTTGCTGCTGAAACTTTAGAAAAGTCTTTGCCTGAAGTTAATTGCGCTAGTGCGTCTTCAGCTTTTGTTCGTAGTTTTTTAAGATCCTCAGGGGATGAGTCTTCAGGCGCTCGAATAAGAATATGAGAAATTTCATATTCATCAGAGTCTTGTCTTGCTGCTTGCGTAGTGAGAAAGTTATCAATCTCGGATTCAGTTACGTTAATACGGTTTTCTACTTCACGTTCACGCAATCGAGCTAACAGAATTTCATTTCGGATGTCTTCTCTGAATTTTCTAAAAGAAATACCATCATCTGATAAAGCCTTTTTGAATGTTGGCAAATCTAATTTATTCTGTGCGGCAATTCGTTCTATCGTTTTATCAACTTGGTTGTCATCAACGCGCAAGCCTGTTTGTCCCGCAAATTGAAGCTGTAATCGATCGGTAATCATTCGCTCCAGTATTTGTTTTTCTAAAATCGCTTGCGGTGGCAATTCTGTACCCTGTTTTTCAAGTTGTGCGGTAACTGTTTTGATTCGATCTACAAGTTCTTTTTCGGTAATCACGACCTGATCAACAATCGCGACGATTCTATCCATTTTTATTATTTCATTTTGCTTAACATTTGATTTCATAACAGGCTCAGATGCCTTGTTTTGCTCATCTGGTGTTTCAGCAGCGTAAGTAGTGTTTAATAAAAACACTAAAGTGAATAGTCCTAAACTAAGCTGCCAGAATGTTTGTTTTTTAATATTATTCATAAGTATCTTGTCTGTAATTCTCTGGAATTTGAGATGTGCTGGTATAGCCCGGAATGTTGCGAGAGAGTATTCTAAATGGATTCGCACCAACGGAAGCCATGCCGCCGAATTCAAGTTGGTAGAAGAATGCATAGTTTGCTTCAGCTGTAGCGGTATATAGACGCTGCATTACCACGCGTGACTGCCAGCATCCAGCGTCGTACTCAAGTCCAGCTAAGCCTTCAATGATGTTGCTATCTTTGATTGAATAATTCCAGCGTCCAAGAGCATACCACCCCTTACCCATTGGCCATTGGGTTGATATGTTGATCTGATCAATTCTTGAATTTATGTTGTTTACATCGTCTAGATAACGATATGTTAAGTTTAATACTTTGCCTGGCTCCGGATTAAAGCGAGCTGTAATATTTGCGCGGTAAATCCTGCTGTTGTCAGTGTTGTACTGCATTGCAGTGTCAATATTCCATTTGTTTCTAAGTTTCGCTGTGGCTGCTGCAACAACGTCAGATTTTAAATCCGTTCTAAATGTTTCGCCGCTAAATCCTAAGCCTACTTTTTGGTCTTCAAAGTAGAAGCGTTGGCCTAAGGTGGCAGCAAATCTCTGTTGACCGGTTTCACCATCAATCATACGGGTACTCAAAGCTAAGCTGACTTGGTTGGCATTATTCACTCTATCCACACCTGTAAATTGATTTTCGGTGAATAATGTTGCCACGTTTAAGTCGGCAAGTGCCGAGTCAAAACGAGGGAAAAGAGATTGATCTCGATATGGTATATACACATAGAACATTCGTGGTTCTAGTGTTTGAGTATATGACCTTGTCATCACTTTTGTATCACGTTCAAAAGTCATTCCACTGTCTAAGCTAAAAATAGGCAAACTGCGACTGAGATTATCATCGTATGGAGTGCCATTTCTTGCTAAATCTGTATTGTTTATAATTCCAGTGTTGTTGAGATTGTATTGCGTGTAATGCAAGCCAATTTTCGGTGTGATATAACCGTAAGACTTTGTCATTGGTA
>JBEIDM010000072.1:0-5797 GCA_040383445.1 Candidatus Methylopumilus sp.
CATGAGAAATGGTTTAATTGGACGATTGCGCAATTTAAGCATTAATGCTTCGGCAGCTAAGGCAGTCGTAGAGGCCAAGGCCAAAGTCACCAAGATCCCAGCACCATAAACCCAGACGTAGGCAGCAATCGCAGGAATCAAAGCCAGGATGACCTTAACCATGATCACGCTCACACTAGGCGCACTACTCAAATAGGGCGATCTGCTCATTTATTATCCTGTGGGTCTGACTCAAAGAGTTGCGCTTGAACGGCTTGTTTTGCGGCATCACGTCGCGCATCGATTTTTGCAATTTCTGCTTGAACAGCTGGCTCGACCTTCTCTATATTTTGCGGTGCTGCAGCAGCTTTTTGAGCTTTTGCACGTTCAATTGCTGCCGCAATCGCAGCTTTCTTAGCGGCATCTGCTTCTGGATTAGCTGAAACTGCTGGCGCTTCTTTAGCTGCCTCAGTTTGTGCACCTACTGCTTTTTGCGCATGTTTTTGTGCACGCTCTTGTTTTTCACGTTCAATACGCATCAAACGGAATTCGTTACGTTCACGCGCCAAATCAGCCGCTTCTTTAGCGCGATCTTGAGCAATGATTTCACTCTTAGCAAAACGATAATATTGAACGAGTGGAATATTGCTTGGGCACGCGTACGTGCAGCAACCACACTCAATACAATCAAATAATTTGTAATCACGTGCCTTTTCTAAATTGCTTGATTTAGAAAACCAGTAAAGCTCTTGTGGTTGCAGGCTAACAGGGCAGACATCTGCGCAACGTGCACAACGAATACATGGCATCGCTGGAGGTGGCGGCGCGAATAATTGAGGTGCACTCGCAATAATGCAATTAGCAGCTTTAGTAATCGGCACGTCTACGGATGGCAGACTAAAACCCATCATTGGGCCACCCATGATGTAATCATCAGTTTGATCGAGCACACCACCAGCGGCAGCAATCAAGTCGGTCAATGGTGTACCAAATAAGACTTCATAATTTCTAGGCGTTCTGACATTACCTGTCATCGTTACAATCCGAGACAGAGATGGCTCACCAAAATCAAAATAACGATGCAAAGCCAATAAGGTTGCAACGTTAAAACATTGCACGCCTACATCAGTTGAACGTTTATCGTTAGGCACTTCCATGCCAGTTAACAAACGAATAAGCTGACGCGCATCGCCGCTAGGGTATTGTGTGGGAACAACAATAACTTGCAAATTCTTTACAGCGCTATTAGCACAAGCTTTGCGCATCGCTTCAGCAGCCTCTGGTTTATTGTCTTCAATACCAATCAAGCATTCTTCTGCGCCTAATAGATATTGGGCAATTTCCACCCCTTTTAAAATCTCAGCTGCACGTTCACGCATTAACATGTCATCGCAAGTAATGTATGGCTCACATTCCGCAGCATTCACCACCAAGGTTTTAATCTGCACCTTAGAATTTGTACGCAATTTAATTTGCGTAGGGAAAGCCGCACCACCTAAACCAACAATCCCCGAATTTCGTAAAGCCGCTAATAACGTTGGCTGATCTAAATGACGCCAATCCTTAGCGACACGCTCGCCCCAAGTATCTTGGCCATCTGATTCAAGCACGATACATTGATCAGGCAATCCAGACGGGTGAGGAATAAGCGCATCTTGAATGGCCACTACCACACCAGAAGTTGGCGCATGAATCGCAGCAGAAATATTGCCCTCAGCTTCTGCTAGCAATTGTCCTTTAAGAACATGCTGTCCAACTGTGACTAAAACTTTAGGTAAATGCCCTACATGCTGACGAAGAGGTAGAACAAATCTTTTAGAAATCGGTAAAGATCCAATTGCTAAGGTCGTAGATTCTTGTTTGTGTTCTGCAGGATGAACACCACCACGAACAGTATTATTGGCACTTAAACCAAAACTATTTTTCACTTGGTGGACGACATTTAAAAGGGCATTCATTACACACTCACCCCTTTTGCATGATCAACAGCCTTAATTTCAAACACTGGATAGCGCCATTTCCAATTATCAGGAGACTCAGCAATCGGCTCCATGGTAATGCAATCAACAGGACATGGCGCAAGGCACAATTCACATCCTGTACATTCTGAAGCAATCACCGTGTGCATATGTTTTGCTGCCCCTAGAATCGCATCGACAGGACAGGCTTGAATGAATAGCGTACAGCCAATACAGGTATTCTCATCAATCAAAGCAACAGATTTAGGCTTAGGCAAACCATGTTCAGCATTAAGCGGCTTATATTCAACGCCCATTAAATCAGCCAAAGCACGGGCGCCAGCATCACCACCTGGCGGACACTGATTGATATCAGCTTCACCAGCAGCAATCGCTGTGGCATAAGGCTTACATCCAGGGTAACCACATTGTCCACATTGGGTTTGTGGCAAGATAGCATCAATACGCGCAACTAAGGGGTCGCCATCAACTTTAAATTTCAGTGCTGAGTAACCAAGCAAAATGCCAAGCACCACAGCTAAACCGATCATGACATAAATAGCCGTCAGCATTAGCGCACCAACCCGGTAAAGCCCATAAAGGCAAGGCTCATCAAGCCACCGGTCACCATGGCAATTGCTGCACCTTGAAAAATTGGCGGCACATCTGCCGCTTCCAAACGCTCACGCATAGAAGCAAATAGAATCAATACCAATGAAAAGCCCAACGCCCCACCAAATCCAAAAACAAGCGATTCAAATAAGTTGTGTTTTTCTTGAACATTTAAAAGTGGGATACCTAAAACCGCACAGTTGGTAGTGATTAAAGGCAAATAGATCCCTAGGACTTGATAAAGTACTGGAGAATTTTTTTCCATCCACATTTCTGTAAACTGAACCACGCCAGCAATCACAACAATAAAAGATAAGGTTCGCAGATAAAATAACTCTGTTCCAAGTAAATATTCACTGATGAAATAACTCGTACCTGAACCAATGGTTAAGACGAACGCAGTAGCCATTGCCATGGCAACGGAAGCTTCTAATTTTTTAGATACGCCCATAAATGGACATAATCCCAAAATCTTAACCAGCACAATGTTGTTAACCAAGGCGGCGCCTATGAACAACAAAATATAGTTTTGAACCATTTATTTCGCTTATTAATGGATTAAGGTTGACCATCGATTATACAGGCTTTAACCAACCTCGTTAAAGCCGGATCGCCTTACATATGAATAATTTTATATGCAATAAACAAGCGCTCAAAAGCATGATTGCTTATATGTTTATAATGACAAAGTATTAAGAAAATAATTCATCTTGCAAAAAGCGTATTCTAGTTAGCCTAGTTTCAGTTAAAATGAAGCGATTTAATTTATTTTGTCAGGTTTAATCATGCTGCAAGGCAGTTTTGTCGCTATCGTCACTCCAATGCATGCGGATGGAAGTCTAGATATCCCCGCATTGCACAATCTCATTGATTTTCATATCAATGAAGGCACCGACGGCATCGTCATTGTTGGCACGACTGGCGAATCTCCTACAGTAGAAGTTCATGAACACTGTGCACTCATAAAAACAACAGTAGACTATGTTGCTGGTCGTGTACCAGTCATTGCTGGCACTGGTGCAAACTCAACTAGCGAAGCGATTGAACTGACAAAAGAAGCTAAAAAATTTGGTGCTGATGCGTGTCTTCTCGTTGCACCGTATTACAACAAACCAACACAAGAGGGTTTGTATCAGCACTATAAAGCAGTTGCTGAAGCAGTCAATATTCCTCAGATTTTGTATAACGTTCCCGGCAGAACAGGTGTCGACATTAGCAACGATACAACTATTCGTCTTGCTGCCATTCCTAACATTGTTGGAATTAAAGATGCCACAGGCAGCATAGAGCGCGGCACTGATTTAATCATCCGAGCACCTAAAGACTTCGCGATATATAGTGGCGATGATGCAACAGGTATGGCGTTAATGTTGATTGGCGGCAAAGGGGTGATTTCAGTCACAGCCAACGTGGCGCCAAAATTAATGCATGAGATGTGCATTGCTGCGATGTCAGGTAATGTAAAAGAGGCTTGTGCGATTAACGCCCAATTGTTTGCGCTTCATCAAAAACTTTTTGTTGAAGCCAATCCAATCCCTGTGAAATGGGTGCTAAATCAAATGGGGCTAATCGACACCGGCATTCGCTTACCTCTCGTAACGCTTTCACAAGCGCACCACAGCACATTACTAAGTGCAATGAAAAATGCCCATATTTCTACTAAAAACTCCTAAGATTAAGAGAAACTGCATGAATCAAAACATCATCAAACCTATTATTTTAGCGGGCTTAGTATCGCTAACCATGACGGGTTGCGAATCTATTCCGTTTCTTGATACAACACCTGATTACAAAAGTGCAGGTCGCTCACGCCCACTTGAAGTTCCACCAGATTTAACGTCCATCTCAGCAAACGACACTTATACCGTACCTGGCTCAACAACCTACTCTTCTTACAGCCAACAAGGCGAAAC
This sequence comes from Candidatus Methylopumilus sp., assembly GCA_040383445.1. GTDB lineage: Bacteria > Pseudomonadota > Gammaproteobacteria > Burkholderiales > Methylophilaceae > Methylopumilus_A. The sequence goes on from JBEIDM010000072.1 coordinate 4,463, forward strand.
GCCTGCTGAAAAAGAAAAAATATTACCAACACCGGACAATGTAAAACTAGAACGCGCGGGTTCTCAACGTTGGTTAGTGGTTCAAGCGCCACCAGAAAAAGTCTGGCCGGTGATTCGTGAATTCTGGTCTGAATTGGGCTTTGCTGTCCGCGTTGAAAATACAGATACCGGCGTCATGGAAACTGAATGGGTTGATCCAAGCAGTTTGACCAAAGACGACAAGGGTAACTACTTGGATAAATTCCAGGGATGGCTAGACAAACTTAATACACTACAAAATCGTCAAAAATTTCGTACCCGTATTGATCGCGGATCATCAGAAGGCGAGACAGAAATTTTCATGAGCCATCGGTCGGTCACTGAGACCCCAGATGATGGAAAAATCAAAGTCCGTACTACCCTTGGTGAAATTGATCAAGGCTACGCGCCAAAAAACAATAAACGTACTAAAGATGAAGAGGTACGTGCAGATGCAGAAGATCTAGATGCTGAATTGCTTCGTCGCTTGATGGTGCGCCTCGGTATCGAGGAAAAAAGCTCCAAAAACATTATGGCTGCTGGCAATGCAGCTACAAGAGCAAAACTATCTCAGGCCGGCGATGGCACTCTTAATTTATCAGTCAACGATGAGTTTGATCGTGCTTGGCGCCGAGTGGGTCTAGCACTGGATCGCGTTGGCTTCGTAGTTGAAGATAAGAATCGTGCAAATGGCGTATATTTCGTGAGATATACTGATATTGAAGTAGATATTGCACCGCAGAAGAAAAAAGGCGTAATGGATAGCCTCAAATTCTGGGAGGACGATAAGCCAGAGAAGAAACCAGAAGTTGTTGAAGACAACAATAAATCGGTAACGTCACTTTCTGACAAACTGCAGTTCTGGAAAACTCCAGAAAAGAGCGTGAGTGACCCTTCAAAACAATATCGCGTTAAAGTTGAAGAAAGCGGCGATCAAGGCTCTAAAATTTCAATTGTAGATAAAGAAGGTAACTTGAACAAATCAAGCACAGCCAACCGCATCATCAATTTACTTTACGAACAATTAAGATAATACCAACCCAATTAAAATGAGGTTTGCCTCAATAGGGAGCGGCAGTGATGGCAATGGCCTGGTTGTAGAAAAAAATACAACTAGACTATTACTTGATTGCGGCTTCGGTTTACGAGACACCTTATCACGCCTTGAAAGACTCAAGCTTCAGCCTGAAGAACTCTCAGGCATTCTAATTACGCACGAACATGAAGACCATGCCAGCGGCGCGTATAAATTAGCTAATAAATATAATATCCCTGTCTGGCTCACTCATGGCACGCACAAAATGATTGAGCGACTAC
>JBEIDM010000073.1:0-5767 GCA_040383445.1 Candidatus Methylopumilus sp.
CCCAAAAAAACCAACTGGATTAACACGATTGACCATGTCATAAGCGTATGCAACCATTAACTCGGCAGGCTGTTTAGCTTGGCCACGTCTAACTGCCTCGCCATCAGCACCACAGGCCTTAATATCATTCAAAATCCATTCTTGATGACCTGTTTCCTCTTCAATATACTCGGCAATCGCCTCACGTAGCCATTCATAGCGTTCAGGTAATCGAGCACCACAATTCATTAATAAAGGCACAGTGTGTTTTACATGATGATAGGCCTCTGTTAAAAACCCCACATAAGCATCATGAGAGATTTGACCTGTCGCACCCAACTTAATTAATGGGAGTGCAAGTAATGTATTTCTTTCAACTTCTGTTGCAAGCAATAGTTCATCATAAAAAGCCATTTAAATTTCCTTATAAAAATCTTGAATAGAATCTTGGTAATGCTTAAAAATCTCGTCACGGCGCAATCGACCATTACTCGTGGCTAAGCCGTTATTAAAGCTAAAAGGCACATCTGCTAATATCCATTGAGAAACGCGTGCATAGTCAGGAAGCGATTGATTGACTTGCGCAATTGCAGCATCAACTAAAGCCATCGCCTCAGCTTTGGGAACCCTTGCAACTATCACTGCAACGTTAAAAGGCCTTGCCTCACCAAACACTGCAGCCTGAGCAATCACGGGATGCACAGTCAACTCACGCTCAACCCATTCAGGTGAAACATTGCGACCAAATGAAGTAATAAAAATATTCTTTTTGCGGCCAGTCACATAAAGATAACCATCATCGTCTAAATAACCGATATCACCAGTTGCCCAGGGTAAAGACGATTGTTGAGGACTTTGTTTGGTGTATGTCACAAAACGGTTACCTGAGACTAATATTTCGCCATCTTCAGCAATCTCAACTTTCAAATGTGGTAAAGGCTTACCAACGCTACCAAGCTTTCTTGCAAGGGGTGTATTAAGTGCCACAACAGATGCACACTCCGATAAGCCATAACCTTCATAAACTGGCAATTCAAGGCGATCAGCACGCTTGAGTAAACTCGGTGATACAGAAGCACCACCCACGGCGATAAATCTTAATCTTTGAGGTTGCGGAGCACCGCCTTCAATCGCAAAAATTAAACCCAATAAAAGCTCAGGGGTTAATATCATTGTCGTTGCCTGCCAATCACTCAAGGCATCCAGCATTTTTTTAGCATTAAATCCAGCAGCGCCAATTAATCCGGTACTCGTCATAGAGGGTAAAACGCAAGTGGCGCCGGCCATTAAAGGCACATAAAGACCACCAATATTTTCTAGCAATGTCGATAAGGGCAATAAGCTCAAGTGGCGATCGTGACAATCAGCTTTTGTCTCATTCAATAAAGAGACTGCAACATTCGCCATTGAAGATTCGTTTAAGCACACACCTTTAGGTGTGCCCGTTGTGCCCGAGGTATAAGTGACTTTAACAACGTCATTCATCAAAGCTTGCTGTTTGATGCTATTTAGCCACAATAAATGACAAGTTTTTCCATAAACCTCAAGGCTTTTGTGAGCCATGACATCAATGCCGAATTCTTTAAATATCACTTGATATTGATCAAGCTGATCCGTAATAACGCAATCAACACCTGCATCTTGAATCGTATGAATAATCTGTTGTGGTGAAAAAAACAGCGGCAATGGCACATGAGGCACATTCAAACTCAAAGCCATTAAATCAAATAATGCCCACGCAGGAGAGTTATCCATCGCCAACCCAATTACAGAAGATTTAGCAAGATTTAACCCTGTCGGCATGGAATTAATATCAGCCATGAGTTGACCGTAGCTAACCTCGATATGCTCACCCACCAGTGCAATGGCTTCAGGACGCTGGTGTGCCTGCGCATCAATTAATTTCAGGATGTGATGATCCATCATCAATTAATGCTGCAAACTTTTACGTGGGTTAAGTCGAACAGCAATCACTTGAGGATGATGGTCATAATAACTTCCCCAATCCGCCCTATCTTCAGGCGCAATTTTTTCAAGAGTCGCATCGGCTAACACAAACATTTCATGATTGGTTTTAGCCACTGCATTTCTCACAACTGGCAATGCACTAAATACAATCCACTCTGTATCAGTACTGTACAAATGAGCACTCAAAGCAGCCATCAACAATCGAGTAAATGAAGGACGCTCAACAGCCAAATTACCAATCTCAACAATCTGATGTCGCTTTACTTCAGTTTTAGCATGTTGAGCAATCACCTCTTCAATAGGCGCATTAAGATAACGCTCCAAGAAAAGCACATCTTGTTTAGCGCTACGCATCCCTGAAACAGCCAATAAATGCTTCTGAGGATCACGCAAACAAAGCATTTGTGGCATAAAGTACTTCACATTTGCACCATGTGCTTCATTAAAAATTCGTTTGATAAAAGTCTCAGCTTCTTGACGATTAGGCGCATCAATTCCGCAGAGCATAGAAGTCAATGCACTCACAGGCTTTTCTATCGGCGGAGCGAATGACTCATGGCCTACTGAGTTTTTTTCTGAATAAGTTTTTTCTAAATAAGCTTGCAACATAGGATTTCTCGCAATTGAAATTGCTATTAATGTTGCAATCCATGTGCCAACAAGCAAGATGAGAGCAGATATAAATTAATTAATTAATTAAATCATGCATTTAATTAATTTAGAGTGATGCGGTGATAGGAATATTGATCAATACGCCTAAAGAAATTAAATCAGAAAAGCGCAAAATTTGCAGAAAAATGCAAAGTTTGCATACATATATACGCAAAGACCTAGTTACAAATAAAGTCCGGTTTAGTTGTAGAAACATTACCTAAGCCATCAATCCATAAAACAGCTTTCACGCGTTCATCCAAAGCGCATGCTGAGACATATGCAATCGATCCTCTAGTCTCAATAACAAACCTTGTTGCAGCCTCAGTTGAGGCAAAGACGTGCGGAGGCGAAATGCCATGATAATAAAGATCATTCCAATATTGCGTTTGAGATTCAGGCAAGCTTTTCAATACGGCCATAGAAAACACTTTACGTAAAGGATGATCCGAAGGCAGATTGACTGGATGTATCCTAGCTCCGTCATTCCATGACAAAATTTTCTTGCGATAAATCAAATTCAGCTCTTTAGCATTAGGCTCTTTATTGCTAAAGTCTTGAGCAACAATCACCGCTAAAACTTGGTCAGCTGCCTGCACATTCAGTGCAAACAACATGAAAGCAAGCAATGAAAAAATAGGACGTAGCAACATTAGAATAAAATCGCCACAGAAGTCATGATGCCTGCTGGCATGTAAGGATCAACTTGATGACCGCCAGCATATTCGATTTTAAAGATTTGATTATCTTTATAACGCCAAGCCAAGCCAACCACCGCACGCTCAACACTATCCTCTAAAGTAGGCTTAAAACTCTCTAAACGGCCAATCAAAAACCATTTATTTCCCAATGGAGCAACACCCTGAAGATAAGCGCCACCAGTATCTTCGTGATAGTGTTTACTTTTTCTAAAGAAAGCCTCACCACTCAACTCCCAACCTTGATAAGACTTAATAAAATCAAGACTTAACATTCGATATTCACGCTTAATCAGATCATTTTCATCAAACTCCATGACTGTGGCACCAACATCAACCAAGCCAGAATAGACCACTCGAGCGCCGCGTGCATTTCTAAAACGTAACTCATGGGCTTCTTCGTTTTGATCTTTAAGCGTTTCAGCAAATACTGAATACTCCAATGCAGCATCATCAAAGGGCTTGCTACCGTGAAGCATCATGCCATTAAGCGCCATAGGGAATAAACGACTTGTGGCAACAGGTCGCGAAGTTGTCCAAACTAATGGTGCAGCATGTAACAAATTCCAGCGACCGATAGGTGTTAAGAATCGACCTGCTCGAAGATTAACCTGATCATTAAAAGCATAGTCCAGGTAAAGTCGCTCAACATCTAAATAAGAGTTATTTGATCTAAATGCACCGCCTTCACGCCAAGATAAAGGGTTTTCCAACTCAATCTCAGCAAAGAATTTGACGCGATCTTGATTATCCCAAGTAAAAATAAGACTAATTTCATCAAGTGCAGCTTCAGCTTTACCATGCCGATTTTGTTGAACACGCGCACTGGAGTAACCGCCAACATTAACTTCTTTAAGTCTATCAAGTGCATCTGCGCATGCCTGGTTGCCAGCCCATGAGCTGACGAGTAAACTGCAGAGGATTAAAACTTTTTTACATAAGTGCATGGTTACCCATCGCTTTCTTAATGTATTCACTAGAATGCGGCGAATTATACATGAAGCCAATTTACCTCTCACCGAGACTTATCGATTAAATTAAAAACATGCTCGGCAAACCTATCTCAATCAAATATTTACTCGCTTTTGCATTTGTACTTGCAAGCTTAATTCCAGTCTCTATTTTTACTGGCATGTCATTCACTCAAGCACGACAAGCGCTAGAAATTGAAATCAGTGAAGATATTAAAACACGATCTCAAGCCACGATGGCTGAGATTGACCGCATGATGTTTGAGCGTCAGCAAAACGTGGATTCTTGGAGTCAGCTTGATATCATGCGTGAATTGCGTATTGGTGACGTTGATAAGCGCTTATCTGGATTTTTGAATAACCTTAAAACCGCTTATCGAGGAATTTATATAGAAATTCATGCGGTCAACCTTAACAATAAAATCATCGCCTCCAGCGAAGCCATTAAAATTGGTCAAACCGCTCAAATTAAGAATGACGTTCAAAACAACAATCCACCTCAAAGCGGCACTTATATATTTTCAGCTAAGATCATAGATCCAATTACTGGCGAACACAGCGGCTACCTATATGCTGTTTTCGACTGGAGTAAAATTAAAAACATTTTAGAAAGTACCAGTGGTAACACTAGAGCTGCAGCACTATTCAATGCGCAAGGCAATATCATTGCCCAGACTGAAAATTGGCAACATCACTTCAAAAGACAGTCTATTCAAGGCAATAGCAATTCGAAAGGCTATCAAGGAGCTCCATCTCTCGATTGGAACTTACGTGTTTCACAATCCAAAAATGTCGCATTCACACCTATTCGTGAATTAGGTTGGATGTTCTTATTATTCCTATTGGTTGTCATCGGCATTTCAATCTTAGCTGCGGCGCCAGTTGCGACAATTATTGCAAAGCCCCTACGTAAACTCTCAGCATTCACTCGAAACTTCAAAAAACTACCAAACGCAGCTGAAATCCCTAAAGGTGGCCCCAGAGAAGTTCAAGAGCTCTCTAAAGCCTTTGAGCAAATGATTGAAGACTTGCGTCAGTCACAACAGGACCTAACCCGGGCCGCTAAATTAGCAGTTGTTGGTGAGCTATCAGCGGCACTCTCACATGAAGTAAGAACGCCGCTTGGCATCTTAAAATCATCGGCTCAAATTCTCATGCGCGAGCAAGGATTAAGCACAGAAGGTAAAGAAGTTTGCGGATTTATATTGTCTGAAACCGATCGCATGAATAAGCTCATCGATACCCTTCTAGATTCAGGTAAAGTCAGGCCAATCGAAATAGAAGCTATCAACTTAGTAGACTTAAGCAATCAAACCATCTCCATGCTATCAGCACAATTACAAAAAGCAGGTGTTGAAATTACGCTTAGCGGACAAAAAATCTTATGGATTGATTGTGATAAAGAACAGATCACACAGGTCCTGCTAAACTTAATGATAAATGCAATGCAACATATTAATAAAAAAGGAAAAATAGAACTTAATTTGCACACTAAAAACG
>JBEIDM010000074.1:0-5696 GCA_040383445.1 Candidatus Methylopumilus sp.
AATCGATAACAAATGGATGATGAACGTTAATAGTGATGAGGTCACTGGTGATATTAAGTGGAATAAAGAAGGACATGGCAAACTTACCGCGAACCTAAGCACCTTATTAATTCCTGTAAGTACATTGGAGCCCTCAAAAACTACTGTGGGTCAGGTCAAACAACTAGACATCACCTACCCTGCACTAGACATCAATGCCGAAAGCTTTGAAATTGGCAAAAAGAAATTTGGTAGATTAGAACTACAAGCTCAAGAACAATCAGGTACCTGGGTGATAGAAAAGTTACGTATTAGCAATACAGATAGCGTCCTTAATGCAAATGGTGAGTGGAATAACTGGAAACGTAGGCCAAATACTTTATTACGCTTTAATTGGGAAATTGACGATATGGGCAAATCACTCAAGCGACTCAATTATCCAGACATTATCAAGGCAGGTTCAGCGAATATCACTGGACAACTTCGCTGGGCTGGCAGCCCCCATGAATTCGACATTCCCAACTTGTCAGGTTCATTAAAATTAGACGCTAAAAAAGGGCAGATCTTACAGGTTGAGCCTGGCGTTGGTCGTTTATTTAGCGTTCTCAGTTTGCAAAATCTACCTAGACGACTAACTTTAGACTTTAAAGATTTATTTAGCAGAGGCTTCATTTTCGACAAAATTACTGCAGATGTAAAAATACAACAAGGCATTATGCGTAGCGACAACTTCAAAATGGAAGGCCCAACTGCACGTGTTGAAATCAAAGGCGAAACGGATCTAGATAAAGAAACTCAGCATCTCTATGTAAAAGCTACCCCATTTATCAGTGATACATTATCTTTAGCTGCATTTGCAGGTGGCCCAGCTGTTGGTGCCGCAGCTTATATTGCCCAAAAAATTCTCAAAGACCCACTTAATAAAATCGCTGAAACCGAGTACGAAATTGTTGGCACTTGGAGCGACCCTCAGGAAAAAGACAGCCCTTCAAAGCTTTCCATCCCAGGCAGCTCATTATTCACAAAATAAATAGATTTAACAAAACTGACAAATCAATTGTAGAATTGATGAAAACCTCACTGCTACAAGTTTTGATCGCATTAATACCAATTTAAAAAAATAGAAAAAACTGGATGAGTCATCATGGCGATTAAGTCTATCGATAAAACTAAAAAACCTAGCGCGACGCCATCAATTAATACCGGTATTGTTAAAGTGGCTGGTATACAAATGGCTTCTGGCCCAAACGTTGCCGCCAACTTAAGTGAAGCTGAACGACTGATTGAAATTGCCGTTGATCAAGGTGCAAAACTTGTTGTACTTCCTGAATACTTTGCCATCATGGGTCTTAAAGATACCGATAAGGTAGAGGTTGCAGAAAAAGAAGGCGATGGCCCAATACAACACTTCTTATATGAGTTAGCGAAAAAACATGATGTTTGGATTGTTGCAGGTTCCATTCCATTGCAAGCAAAGCTTGCCGGAAAAGTAAGAAATGCTTGCTTGGTTTATGACAACGCTGGCAGAGTCGTTGCACGTTACGACAAAATTCATTTATTCGGTCTAGATTTAGGTAATGAACGTTATCACGAAGAAAAAACCATTGAAGCTGGGAATCAAGTCACCGTCGTAGAAACCCCTTTCGGCAAAATCGGTTTATCCATTTGCTACGATTTACGCTTTCCAGAATTATTCCGCGCCATGGGTGAAGTCGACATGATTGCAATTCCTGCAGCGTTCACTGAAACAACTGGCAAAGCACATTGGGAAACACTCGTTCGTGCTCGCGCTATTGAAAACCTTAGTTACGTCATTACATCAGCGCAAGGCGGTTATCACACCTCTGGACGCGAAACCCATGGCAACAGTATGATTGTTGATCCCTGGGGTGTCGTGCTAGATCGATTACCTCGCGGCTCCGGTGTTGTAATGGCCTCTATTAATCGCGATTATCAAGCAAGCCTACGTAAAAGCCTACCAGCGCTGAAACACCGAACAATTCTAATATAATAAAGACTAAATTCATGAAATACCTTAGCGGGGCTTAGCCCCGCTTCTGCTATATTGAACCTGTGCATGAAGCCACGTCATTTTGAAAGTAAGACATGAAAGCAACTGATACATCATCCAACGCAGTAAGCCATTTTGATACGGCAACTGAGACTTTGCTTAATCCATCTAATTTGGATTTACCTGCATTACAAAACGTGCTTGGCAACATCATGTCGCACAAAGTCGATTATGCAGATTTGTACTTCCAATATAGCCGCGCAGAAAGCTGGGGGCTAGAGGAAGGTCAAGTCAAGTCAGGTAACTTTAGTATTGATCAAGGTGTAGGTGTTCGCGCTGTTAGTGGTGAAAAAACTGCTTTCGCTTATTCTGATGACATTAACTTACCTGCCTTACAACAAGCAGCAAATGCGACCAAAGCAATTGCAGATGCGGGACAAGAACGCACAGCACCAGCAATCGAACGAATTTCAGCGCCTCAACTTTATATTCCACAAGACCCCATTGCTTCATTAAGTGCTGACGCAAAAGTTAAGCTACTAGAACGCTTGGAAAGCTTTGCACGAAAAATCGACCCCAGAATCACTCAAGTCATGGCGAATATTGCTGGGGAATATGAAGTGGTGATGGTGGCACGACATGATGGCCTAATGGCAGCAGATGTTCGTCCATTAGTTCGTTTATCAATCAATGTGATTGCGGAAAGTAATGGCCGTAGAGAACAAGGTTCAGCCGGTGGCGGAGGTCGTTTCGATTACGCTTATTTCTCTGATGAAGTATTACAAGATTATGCAGAAAAAGCCGTACACCAAGCTCTTGTAAATTTAGATGCACGGCCTGCACCTGCAGGCAACATGATAGTAGTGCTAGGTGCTGGTTGGCCAGGGATTTTATTACATGAAGCAATTGGTCACGGTTTAGAAGGTGACTTCAACCGAAAAGGTAGTTCAGCTTTTGCAGGTAAAATCGGGCAACGTGTTGCATCAAAAGGCTTGACGGTAGTGGATGACGGCACTATTAGTAATCGCCGAGGCTCTCTCAATATTGATGACGAAGGCAATCCAACAGAACGTACGGTACTCATTGAAGATGGCATCTTACGTGGCTACATTCAGGATAGTTTAAATAGTCGTTTAATGGGCATGCCACTCACAGGCAATGCAAGACGTGAGTCTTACGCGCACATCCCCATGCCTCGCATGACCAACACCTATATGCTTAATGGCGATATGCCACCTGAAGAAATTATTAGATCAGTTAAAAAAGGCTTATACGCTGCAAATTTTGGCGGCGGACAAGTGGATATCACCAGCGGTAAATTCGTGTTTAGTGCAGCCGAAGCTTACATGATTGAAGATGGTAAAATTACCTACCCGGTAAAAGGTGCCACATTGATTGGTAATGGTCCTGATGTGCTAACACGCGTTTCCATGATAGGTAATGATATGAATCTAGATCCTGGTGTAGGCACTTGCGGCAAAGAAGGTCAAAGCGTACCTGTTGGTGTCGGTCAACCAACATTACGTATTGACGGCCTCACAGTCGGCGGCACAGTTTAAGGCACGAAACCTTGTGCCAAACGCGTATAATACGCAGTCTTAATTTTTAAGTAGCGACCCCACATCTCATGCAGTTATCTATCGCTGTGCCAGCCAATGGCGCTCTCAATCGCCAAGATGCTTTAGCGCACGGCTTAGATAGTTTTGCACTGGCTCAGCTTGCCTTAGAAATTAAAGCGAGTAAACGTAAAGCACCGCTAGCGATCCTTACTGCGAATGCATTTGAAGCACAGCGTTTGCTTGAAGAGTTACCTTGGTTTGCACCAAGCTTGGTGGTCAATCTACTACCAGATTGGGAAACGCTCCCTTACGATCATTTTTCACCCCATCCAGACTTAATCTCTGAGCGTTTATCAACGCTTTATCAAATCACTCAAAATCAATGTGATGTAGTCATTGTGCCAGTTGGCACAGCTCTAATTAAATTACCACCTATCGCATACTTGGCTGCAAACACGTTCATGCTTAAAAAAGGTCAGAAACTAGACCTAGAAGCCATGCGTAAACAATGTGCTGAGGCGGGTTACCATCATGTGAGCCAAGTAGTTAGCCCAGGCGAATTCAGCGTGCGTGGTGGCTTAGTCGACTTATTCCCTATGGGAAGCGCCCTACCGTTTCGCTTAGATTTATTTGATGACGAAATTGAAACCATACGTACTTTCGACGTTGATACACAACGCAGCCTTTATCCTGTCCCTGAAATTCGATTATTACCAGCGCGTGAGTTTCCACTAGATGACAATGGGATGGCGCGTTTCAGGCAGAATTTTCGAGAAACATTTGAAGGTGATCCTTCACGCAGTCGAATCTATAAAGAAGTCAGCAAAGGTGTTGCTAGCGGTGGTATTGAATGGTACTTGCCACTCTTCTTTGAAAGCACAGCAACGCTTTTAGATTATCTTCCAAAAGAAACCGTACTTTGTTTGCATGGCAACTTAGATATTGCTGCACAACATTTCTGGTTTGAAGCGCAATCTCGCTACCGCTTACTTGCACACGACGTCGAGCGCCCAATCGTTCAACCTGAAACCTTGCTCATCAAAGCAGATGACTTTTTTGGACAAACACATCAATACGCTCGTATTAGCTTAACAACAGAAAATACCTTAAACGGCTTACCTGAACTCGACATCGAACGACGTGCTGATCACCCTTTGCATAAGCTACAAACTTTCATAGCAGGCTTTAAAGGTCGCACGCTGATTGCTGCGGAAAGTCTAGGTCGTCGAGAAACCATCTTACAACTCTTAAACGATCAAGGGATTAAGCCAGCCCTTTGTGAAAACTGGGAAGACTTCAACACTAGCGCTGAAAAACTGATGTTAGGGGTGACCAACCTACATGCAGGCTTCACCAAAGATGATGTCGCCATCATCACCGAAGCAGAACTGTATGCAGCAACTGTGCGGCAACAACGCCGACGTGATAAAGATAAAGCACGCAGTACTGAAGGGATGCTCAAAGACCTTTCAGAGCTACGCGAAAATGATCCCGTTGTTCATGAACAACATGGTGTAGGACGTTACCGCGGCCTGATCAGCCTAGATTTCGGCGAAGGTGAAAACGAATTTCTACTATTGGAATATGCAGGCGACGATAAGTTGTATGTTCCCGTCTCGCAGTTATTTTTGATTTCGCGCTACTCTGGTGGCCCACCAGAGTCTGCACCGCTTCACCGATTAGGCTCCGGCAATTGGGAAAAGGCAAAGAAAAAAGCACTCAAACAAATTCGAGACACTGCTGCTGAGCTGCTCAATCTATATGCACAAAGGGCTGCGCGCAAAGGTCATGCTTTTACCTTAAGTCTGCATGACTATGAAACTTTTGCAGAAGGCTTCCCTTTTGAGGAAACACCAGACCAACTATCTGCTATTGAAGCAGTCATTAGCGATATGCAATCAGGCCGACCAATGGACCGTTTGGTCTGTGGCGATGTTGGTTTTGGTAAAACTGAAGTAGCGTTACGCGCGGCATTTGTAGCAGTAATGGGTGGCCGTCAAGTAGCCGTTCTCGTTCCAACCACCCTACTTGCTGAACAACATTATCAAAACTTTAGTGATCGATTTGCTGAATGGCCGATTAAGGTAGCTGAAATTTCTCGCTTCCGCACTGCTAAAGAGCAAGCTGAGGCGCTTAAGGGTTTAGCT
>JBEIDM010000075.1:0-5686 GCA_040383445.1 Candidatus Methylopumilus sp.
CGGCTGATAAAGGTTTTATCAGATAGAGATAATAAAAAAGCCGAACATCAGTTCGGCTTTTTTATTTGTGCTTTAAAGCAAAGACTTAATTAAGCCATTGCCTTGATAGATGCATTCAAACGACTCTTATGACGAGCTGCTTTGTTTTTATGAATGATATTTTTATCAGCAATGCGATCAATCACGCTTACGTTTTCTGAGTATGCTGATTGTGCTGCAGCTTTGTCACCAGCCTCTACCGCTTTGATGATCTTTTTGATCGCGGTGCGCAAAGTAGAACGCAAGCTGGCGTTATGGGCGCGTTGCTTAACTGCCTGACGAGCACGTTTTCTTGCCTGCGCGGTATTAGCCATGAATTTTCCTAATTAACAAAATACGAAGCCGAGCATCATATCGTTTTATTTCTAGTTTTGCAAGAATTTGTGCGTGTTTAATCTTATAACGCTTACCTTTGTGCTGATAAACCAAACCTAATGTTAAAAGCACGCTTTAATCAATGGGTTTGCTAAGCGCTCATGCTAAAATCATGACACATAAATGCACTTTTAAATAAGTGCATTACTTTTTAAATTTTACATGACAAATGCCCACGCAATGAATTTGCTAAAAGCACTGGCTACCGTTGGTAGCATGACATTTATTTCTAGAATATTGGGGTTCGTGCGCGACACCCTGATTGCGCGTGTTTTTGGCGCAGGTGTTGTGACCGATGCGTTTTTTGTCGCTTTTAAAATCCCTAATCTATTGCGTCGAATTTCTGCAGAAGGTGCGTTTTCTCAAGCTTTTGTGCCGATATTGGCCGAGTATAAAAAACAGCGTAGCTTTGATGAAACTAAAGCACTTATCAATCACGTTGCAACATTACTTGGTCTATTTTTAGTATTGATAACGATTGTGGGGATGCTTGCTGCCCCTTGGGTCGTTCAAGTGAGCGCACCAGGCTTTATTGCTGACAAAGCAAAGTTTGATCTTACCGTTGATTTGCTTCGTATCACCTTCCCTTATATTTTCTTTATTTCATTGGTTTCGCTCGCTGGTGGCGTGCTCAATACTTATAGCAATTTTAGTGTGCCAGCGCTTACCCCGGTTTGGCTTAATATTTCTTTTATCGTTGCAGTTCTATTTGTTGCCCCTTATTTTGATAATTCAATCAAGGTGCTCGCTTGGGCAGTCTTTGTTGGTGGTTTGTTACAGCTGGCTTATCAATGGCCGTATTTGAGGAAGCTAGGCCTGTTGCCTCGCTATGATCTAAATCTTCAAGATGAAGGTGTGTGGCGCATTGTGAAGTTAATGGGCCCCGCTATTTTTGGTGTTTCAATTGCTCAAATTTCATTACTCATTAATACGATTTTTGCTTCGTTTTTAGTGACGGGTAGTGTTTCATGGTTGTACTACGCAGATCGATTGATGGAATTCCCAACGGGAGTCTTGGGCGTGGCCTTAGGTACTATTTTGTTACCAAGCTTGGCCAAAAGTTATGCAGACAAAGCAGATGGTGAATATTCTCAGCTGCTAGATTGGGGATTGCGTCTGACTTTTATTTTAGCTTTGCCGGCTGCAGTTGCGTTAGCTGTACTTTCTGTTCCTCTTGTCACTGGCTTATTTCACTACGGTGCATTTAGTGAGCTAGATGTTGAGATGACAAGACAGGCGCTGATGGCGTATAGCTTAGGTTTGCTAGGTTTGATTATGGTAAAAGTGTTAGCGCCAGCTTTTTATTCGCGTCAAAACATTAAAACGCCAGTCAAAATTGCCTTATTTACTTTGGCCTCAACGCAGTTAATGAATTTATTATTCATTGGACCATTTAAGCATGCAGGTTTGGCGCTAGCCATTGGCTTGGGAGCGTGTATGAATGCTGGATTGCTTTATTATTATTTACGTAAAGCAAATGTTTATAAGCCGCAGCCTGGCTGGCCCGCCTTTATGACTAAGCTTGCAATTGCAGTGGGTGCGATGGCTTTTGTGTTACATCTAGCGGCAGGTAGTGATGCCATGTGGATGGCATATCACTTAATCCCTAAATTGATCCATTTGTTAGTGTTGCTTGTGATTGGCGTGATCACTTACTTTGCTGTGCTTTGGTTGTTGGGTATTCGCGTTAAAGACTTTATTCAGCGAACTAATCGTTAATATGCAGGTTTTTAGACATTTTCCTGAAGGTAGTGCGCCTTGTGCTTTGGCAATAGGCAATTTTGATGGCGTACATTTAGGACACCAGGCTTTGCTTGAGCAACTAACAACAGTTGCTAAATCTAGGCAATTAGAATCAGCAGCCATGACTTTTGAGCCGCATCCGCGCGAGTTTTTTACACCTCATCAAGCACCAACAAGACTTGCTTCTTTAAGAGAGAAGTTGGAATGGTTTGTGAAAATTGGAATCGATAAAGTTTATTTGTGCCGCTTTAACCAAGCTTTTGCCAGTTTAAGTAGTGACGACTTTATCAATCAGATTTTGCGTTCATCCCTAAATGCTCAAACAGTATTAGTTGGCGAAGATTTTAGATTTGGTGCTGGTCGTCGTGGCGGTATTGCTGACATTGCTTCAGCCGGTTTAGATTTGATGAGTTTGCCGCAAGTTAATTTTGATGACAAAGGTCAGGCAATAAGGGTTTCTAGCACAGGCGTTAGAAATGCCTTGGCTATTGGTGATCTTAAACTTGCAGAGCGTTTACTGGGTCGACAATATAGCATTAGCGGAAAAGTCATTCATGGTGCGCAGTTGGGTAGGAAATTGGGCTTTCCAACAGCTAATGTTCATATGCGCCATGAGCGCCCTGCCTTAAAAGGCGTGTATGCAGTAAAATTAGATGGTGTGAAGGGAGTTGCAAATTTAGGTGTAAGACCAACGGTAGCCGGGGTGCCTAAATTATTGCTGGAAGTCCATTTGTTTAATTTCGATGGTGATTTATATGATCAACATGTACATGTTGAGTTCTTTCACAAGATTCGAGATGAAATGAAATTTAATGGCTTAGAAGCCTTAAGCGCTCAGATTGCAAAAGATGCACAAGTAGCACGAGATTTTTTTGAAAAGCATTAATCAAGATTGAAAGTTTGTAATGACTGAAGACTCAAAATATAAATTAAATCTGCCGGAAACCAACTTTCCCATGCGTGGCGATTTGGCGAAGCGCGAACCTGCTTGGCTTAAAGAGTGGCAAGATAAAAAATTATATCAACGTATCCGTAAAGCCCGTCAAGGTTCTAAGAAATTCATTTTGCATGATGGCCCTCCTTATGCAAATGGCGATATTCATATTGGTCACGCAGTTAATAAAATTTTAAAAGATATCATCGTTAAATCTAAAACCATGAGCGGCTTTGATGCGCCTTATGTGCCAGGTTGGGATTGTCACGGTTTGCCAATTGAATTGGTGGTCGAGAAGAATCATGGCAAAGATATTGCGCCAGCTAAGTTCCGTGAGCTTTGCCGTGAATATGCAAAAGAACAAGTGGAGCGCCAAAAGAAAGACTTTGTGCGTTTGGGCGTACAAGCAGATTGGGATCAGCCATATCTGACCATGGATTTTAAAACCGAAGCCGACATCATGCGTGCTTTGGGTGATATTTATAAGAATGGGTATTTGTATCAAGGTAGCAAGCCTGTGCATTGGTGCGTTGATTGCGGTTCGGCATTAGCGGAAGCAGAAGTTGAATATGAAGATGTGAATTCACCAGCCATTGATGTTGGTTTTAAAGTCGCGGATAAGGCTGTATTAGCTAAAGCGTTTGGTGCTGATATTTCAGGCGATGTATTTGCGGTGATTTGGACAACCACGCCTTGGACCTTACCAGCTAACCAAGCGGTAAGTGTGCATCCTGAATTGGATTACGACCTTATTCAAACCAGCAAAGGTTTACTAATCCTTGGACATGATTTAGCGCAAGCGACCTTAGTTCGTTACGCTGAAGAAGGTGCTAAAACACTGGCTTCATGTAAAGGTGCTGCTTTAAATGGCATTCCGCTTCAACATCCGTTTGATAATCGCCAAGTACCTGTCATTTGCGGTGAACACGTGACAACTGATGCTGGTACTGGATTAGTGCATACCGCTGCTGCGCACGGTAATGATGACTGGTTGGTCATGCGGGCCAATTTCCCTCAAGAAAAACCACGCGTCTTAATTGGCGCGGACGGTAAATTCTTTAGTAGCAATCTGGTTGAGCTTGAAGCAATCCGAGGTTTAAGTCGCCAAGATGCAAACAAAATCATCTTGGGCCTAATGCAAGAAAGTGGCGCTTTAATTGCTAGTGCACGTTTGAATCATAGTTTTCCACATTGCTGGCGTCATAAAACTCCATTGATGCAACTAGCGACGCACCAATGGTTTATTGGGATGAACGAAACTGATGCATCAGGTAAAAGCCTACGTGAGTATGCAAATAAAGCCGTCGATGAAACTGAATTCTTCCCTAGCTGGGGTCGTGCGCGTTTAGAAGCAATGATTAAAAATCGTCCTGATTGGTGCGTATCACGCCAACGTAATTGGGGCGTGCCGATGCCACTGTTCGTACATAAAGAAACAGGTGCGCCACATCCAAAAACAGCTGAGTTGTTAGAACAAGCGGCTTTGCTGACAGAGCAAACAGGTGTTGAAGCTTGGTTCAGTTTAGATGGTGCCGCTTTCTTAGCGAAACATGCACCAGAAAACGCAGATCAATACAAAAAAGTAACCGATACATTAGACGTTTGGTTTGATTCAGGATCTACCCATGCGGCGGTTCTTAAACGTCGTCCGGAATTACAACACCCTGCAGATTTGTATTTGGAAGGTTCAGACCAGCATCGCGGTTGGTTCCAAAGTTCGTTATTAACCGGTTGTGCGATTGATGGCAGAGCCCCTTATGAAGCGTTGCTCACGCATGGTTTTGTAGTGGATGGTGCTGGCCACAAAATGAGTAAATCTAAAGGCAACGTAGTTGCGCCGCAGAAAGTCATGGATACTTATGGCGCTGATATTTTACGTTTGTGGGTGGCATCAACTGACTATTCAGGCGAGCTGACAATTTCAGATGAAATTTTAAAACGTGTGGCCGAAAGCTATCGCCGTATTCGTAATACCTTACGTTTCTTATTAGCAAATTTGGCTGACTTCGATGCGAGCAAAGATTTATTACCAGTAGATCAGTGGTTGGAAATCGACCGCTATGCGCTAGTGCTGACAGAGAAGTTGCAAGCGGAAATTTTGGCTGATTTTGATCGTTATGAGTTCCATCTAGCGATTCAGAAATTCGTTGGTTTCTGTTCTGAAGACTTAGGCAGTTTCTATTTAGATATTCTTAAAGACCGCCTCTACACCACGGGTGAAAACTCGCATGCACGACGTGCAGCACAAAGTGCATTGCATCATATTACGCACACCATGATGCGTTTGATGGCGCCTATTTTGAGCTTTACTGCGAATGAAGTTTGGCAAACATTAGGCTTGGATAAAGAGGCAACGGTTTTTGAAGAGCTTTGGTATGACTTACCAGCCCATGGCTTGAGCGATACGCAAATTCAAGACTGGAAAAATATTATCGAAGTCCGTGCCTTAGCCAATAAAGCGATTGAAGAAAAACGTGGCGCTGGTGAAGTAGGTTCTTCATTGCAGGCTGAAATCAGCATTGCTGTTGATGGTGATACTTATGACTCATTAGTCCGCATGGACAATGCGCTTCGTTTTGTATTTATCACTTCTCA
>JBEIDM010000076.1:0-5638 GCA_040383445.1 Candidatus Methylopumilus sp.
CATATAGATTAGTCCTCGTTTTCGTTTTTAATCTGATATTTGAACTCTTCGCTAAGCAGCAATTGCGCACCGCTGGTAACGATTTCATCATCGGCTTTAATGATTGAAGATTCGTTAAACCAGCCACCTTTGTTAGGCCGTTCAGTGCTAATCGGCAATCGAACGAAGTTTTCCTTGTCTTGTTTTTTATAGATCCAAGCTTTTCCACCATACCAAACCACTGCCGAGTTGGGGATGAGTAAGCCTGATTCTTTTAAATTGGAGTTTTGACTGGCGTCTTCATCCATTTGGACAGTTAAACGCATGCCAGATCTTAGTTTATTAGATTCGGCTGTATAGTAATAAGTAACCCCTTGTATTGTTTGGTTGGCAAGTGGTGCCTCGGAAAAAAGAGTTGCTTTTGCAAGGTTGATTGAAGTTCCTGTTGGGTAGACATTAATGTTCTTGTTAGCTTTATGTGATGATTCGTTCAATGGAAAGCTAACTAAAATTAATACATTTTGATGGGAAAGAAGTTTCTTAAATTCTTCGTTATTGATTTCATTTGTTGCGTTTGCAGCTAGGGTATCTCCCCAGTTTTGACGGATGTTGTCCCGAATATTTTTGGCTTCTGTTTCAGCTGCTTCTAGTTTTGCTTGATCTGATTTGTAAATGGCTTGAGCATTTAATAAAACTTGATCAGACACGTTTTTGTTGTCTTGATTAAGTTGTTGCATACGTTTGAACTCTTGTTGGCTGCTAGTGAGGGCGGCGTGAGCAATATTTGCATTAGCTTTTGCATTTAAATAACGTGTTCTCAGCTCAATTAAAGTATCAATGTTAATGACGGTGCCGAGTGTGTTTAATGTGTTTTGATGTTCGGTCGTTTGGAGCGACGTTGTTTTAATATCGCTTTGAACTGGAGCTTCTGAGCTTAGTGATACAAACGTTAAGCCCTTATTCGAGTTGACCCGGTTAGGTGTAGCGACTTCTTCTTCTTGTGCTTCGTTATAAGCATGATATTCATCTTTAGCGTACTGAACCAATACCCAAAATAACAGAATGATGAGAGCGGTTTGCGCTGCGATAACTATAGTAATTTTTTTATTCATTGTTAGGTCTGCTTTGTGTTCAGCTTATTTATTGTGCTTTGATTTCAGTTCTCAGGGATTGCTTTTTCTATTCTAATTTTATTTTCTAGTGGTTTTTGTAGGCTGTC
Source organism: Candidatus Methylopumilus sp. (assembly GCA_040383445.1). Classification (GTDB taxonomy): domain Bacteria; phylum Pseudomonadota; class Gammaproteobacteria; order Burkholderiales; family Methylophilaceae; genus Methylopumilus_A. The sequence continues at coordinate 1,199 of JBEIDM010000076.1, forward strand.
TTCAAGTGCAATTTGAGCCATTTGGAATTTATAACGGCTAGTTAATTGATTTTGAAGAGCAATAATGCCTTCTAGTTTTGTATTTGTTAGCTGCAATCGATCAGCAGCTCCTAAATTAAATTGTTGCTCTATTTGCTTCATTTTTGTGGCTTGAGACTCAAATAACTTTTCGGCTCTGGATATAGCCTCAAAACTTTTGATGTAGTAAGCCTTTGCTTGATTTACTTCGCTTATTATCTTTGCTTGAGTCACATTGATTTGGGCAGCTTCAACATCCCTTAAGCTACTTGCTTCGGCAATTAATCCTTTATTCTTTGTGATTAATGTTATTAAGCTACCAATTCCTAATGCCCAAAACTTTCCATCCGGCTCATAACTGTAACTTGGGCTAAGAGTTATATCAGGATACTGACGAGCAATTTCAAGTCTCAGTTTAGCTTCAGCTGCTTGATACTTTGCTAATGATGCACGAAGATCAAGCCTGTTTAGCATTGCGGTTTCTTGAAAATCTTTATCAATGCTAACCATCTGATTTTTATTTTTATTGAGTATGTTTTCACTAAGATTTAATGATTGGAAAGTTGCAAGTGGAAGTCCTGAGTCAGAAGCAAGAGCAGCTTGAAGAATTGGGGTTCTAATTTGTTCACTTGCAAGAGCTTGCTCCGATTTATTTAAGGCAATTATTGCATTATTTAATTCTGTACTTGACGCAATTCCTGCCCCTAGTCTTTTTTGTAGCATATCTACAATTAAAAGCCTGAGGTCAACTTCTTGCTGCAACGCTTTGCTTTGTTCTTTAGAAAATTCAAACTCAACTAAAGATTTTGCTAGCCTAGTTCTTACTTGCCATGCTGTTTGAGCAATTTTTATTTTTGCAGCTTCTGAAAGACTTAATGCTCGATCAATTCTTGCTTCTTTTTTCCCAGCCGTAATAATTCCAATATCGATTCCCAAATTATAAGTCCATGGGTTTTCATCGGGATTTTTTATAGTATTTTTTCCAACATTTGTTGAAAAACTTGGATCTATACTTTGGCTTGCGGTAATTTCTGCGGATTGTGCAGCACGCCATTCTTTTCGAGCTAGGTCTAAATCTGAATGAAAAAATAGTGCGCTATAGGTTAATTCCTCAAGCCCCCAAGATTTAATCGGTAAAGCTTCTGGATTAACGCCTTGTAGAATAAGATATTCTTTAAATTTTTCATTTAAAGGGGTTTGTTCGTCAAATTGAATTTTATTTAACACAGGGTTTATAGGCTTGGCTTTATATGTTTGAAAGCCGCAACCCAGCAGCAAAGCGCACAAAGCGCTTAGGATAGTGATGTGATAGTATTTTTGATTAATGGATTTCAATATTTATTTAACCTTATCTTGACCACTGGGATATTACATCTAGTGCCGATATCAAGCAATTTTAAGCATATATTCATATTTAAATGGAGTTTTTGATTTAAGTGTTTTCCATAGATGAACATTGCTATATAATGCGTCCCTTCGTTGGGGTTAGCTCCCGAATGAAACATAAAAAAATCTTTTTATGACTACCTGCGAGAGTGGCGGAATTGGTAGACGCACTGGATTTAGGTTCCAGCGCCGCAAGGCGTGAGAGTTCGAGTCTCTCCTTTCGCACCATCAGTTTAATTCAAAATAAACACACATAAATTTTTCAGCTCGACTTTGGTTACATGGCCTTAACACAACAACCCTTTTAATGTGTTTTTTATTGTCTTTTGGCGCGTTATCAAAAAAATCTCCTGTGCTATAATTCCCAGCTTTATTATTTGAGCGAATGGTGCGGGTAGAATTTTTCTAATAAAAGTTTCCCGTTAAATTCATCATTTTTACGAACACACTTCTAGAATTTAAGGAACACAGCTCATGTCAGCAACCGTTGAAATCATTAGCAGCTTAGAACGTCGTATGACGGTAACCGTGCCAATGAAACCACTTGAAGATGAAATGAATCAACGTATTAATAAGTTGAGTCGTACTGCAAAAGTACAGGGTTTCCGTCCTGGTAAAGTGCCATTGCATATGGTGCAGCAACAATATGGCGCACAAGTGCGCGATGAAGTGTTAAGTAATGCTGTTGAGCGTAGTTTCTCTGAAGGTGTTGAAGAGCATAAATTGCGCGTGGCTGGATTCCCAAATATTGAGCATAAGCCATTCGCCGAAGCTGCAACTGCGCTTTAGTACGTTGCAACATTTGAAGTATTCCCTGAAGTTGAAATTGCTGATTTAAGTAAAGCTAAGATCGAGCGCCCAGTATTGGAAGTGTCTGATGCTGATGTGCAAAAAACATTAGATGTGTTGATTAAACAACGTGCAACATTTGCACCTGTTAAACGCGCTGCTAAAAAGGGCGATAAGGTTAAATTAAGCCTTTCGGCGTCTATTGATGGTCAAGAAGTTGAGAGCACTGGTAACCAAACCATTGATTTGGTTTTAGGTGAAGGTGGTCGAGTTGCTGATTTTGATGACAATTTGACTGGTTTGAAGGCTGATGCTGAAAAAACATTTGATATTACTTACCCTGCAGACCACCAGCCAGAGCAGTTGGCTGGTAAAACAGTTTCTTACAAAGTGACTGTAAAAGAAGTTGCAGAAACTAAACTGCCTGAAATTGATGCTGATTTCGCACGCAACCTAGGCGTTGCTGATGGTGATGTTGCAAAAATGAAAGCTGAAATTAAAGAAAGCTTAAGCCAGGAAGTTGAAAAACGTGTTCGAGCTAAGGTAAAAGAGCAAGTTTTTGATGTATTGGTAAGTAATGCTAAGTTTGAATTGCCTAAAGCATTGATCGGCATGGAAATTGATCGATTGATGCAAATGTCACGTCAAAATCTACAACAACGCGGTGTGGATTTAGCTAATGTAACGCTTGAGCCTTCGATGTTCGAAGAGCAAGCTAAACGTGGCGCAACATTACGTCTAGTATTGATGGACTTAGTTAACAAGCATTCTTTACAAGCCAATGCTGATCAAGTTCGAGCAATGGTTGATCAATTCTCAGTAAGCTTTGAGCGTCCTGAAGATGTTGTGCGTTGGTACTATGATGATGTTAAACGTCTTGATGAGCCAGCAGCGCTAGCAACTGAAGAGAATGTTGTGACTTGGGTTTTGGCTGCAGCTAAAGCAACAGATAAAAAAGTTAAATTTGATGATTTAATGGGGAATGCTTAATGCACAAGCAACATCATCCAGAACTTGGTGGAATGGAATCTAATTTAGAGACTCAAGGTCTTGGTTATATTCCAATGGTGGTCGAGCAGAGCGGTCGCGGAGAGCGCTCTTACGACATCTATTCTAGATTGCTTAAAGAACGTGTCATTTTCTTGGTTGGACCAGTTAATGACATGTCTGCAAACTTAGTTGTGGCTCAGATGTTGTTTTTAGAGGCTGAAAATCCTGATAAGGATATATACCTTTATATTAATTCACCAGGTGGTTCAGTGACTGCAGGCATGTCTATTTATGACACAATGCAGTTTATTAAGCCTGATGTAAGCACTTTATGTATTGGTCAAGCAGCTAGCATGGGTGCCTTTTTATTAGCGGCAGGTGCAAAAAACAAACGTTTTAGTTTGCCTAACTCACGCATCATGATTCATCAGCCCTCAGGTGGCTTCCAGGGTCAGTCAACAGATATTGAAATTCACGCGAAAGAAATTCTTTATTTGCGTGCGAAACTTAACGATATCTTGGCACATCATACTGGTAGAACAGCAGATGAGATTGATCGTGATACTGAGCGTGATAATTTCATGAGTGCTGATCAATCAGTTAGCTATGGTTTGATTGATCGTGTCATTAACAGCCGTTCCGACGCTGTTTAAAATTTGCTATAACCGCCCCCTCTCGTAATTAGGAACAATGAATGACTACTGAAGTAACAGACGAAAAACTACTTTATTGTTCGTTTTGTGGCAAAAGTCAGCATGAAGTTAAAAAGCTTATTGCTGGCCCGTCAGTATTCATTTGTGATGAATGTGTAGATCTTTGTAATGACATTATTCTTGAAGAGGGGCAATCAAGCCCTGATGGAGAAGAAAGTGTTAAGAAAAGCTTACCTACTCCAAAAGAGATTTGCGAAATTTTAGGTCAATATGTGATTGGTCAGGATCAGGCTAAGAAGAGCTTAGCTGTTGCTGTTTACAATCATTATAAGCGCTTAGATCAACCTTCATCTAAAGATGATGTTGAGATTGCTAAAAGCAATATCTTAATTATTGGCCCAACTGGTTCTGGTAAAACATTGCTTGCTCAAACATTGGCACGTTTATTGGATGTGCCGTTCGTGATGGCTGACGCTACTACATTGACTGAAGCAGGTTATGTGGGTGAAGACGTCGAGAACATCATGCAAAAACTTTTGCAGAAATGTGATTACGATATTGAGAAGGCTCAGCGTGGTATCGTTTATATCGATGAAATCGATAA
>JBEIDM010000077.1:0-5591 GCA_040383445.1 Candidatus Methylopumilus sp.
AATAGGTGAGACGACCTTGACTAAGCCATCTTCCATCCCAACTTCTAGACCCAGGCCGCCAAATTCACCTTTAGTGGCAATCCCAAAATCCTTCATACCTTCATAATCTAAATAACTAGAATGTGGGTCTAAACCAGCCAATGCGCCGTTGATTGCATCCATAAACAACTTGTTGTCATCGATTTCGTCGACATATTCACTTTTAATTTTTGCGTAAACTTCACTAAACTTTTTAAATTGCTCAATTGGAAAATCCGCCCGAGACTCCGCAAAAGAAGTACTCGCAAGAAAGCTAGTGCAAGCAATCAACGCAAAATTAATTATGGTTTTATGATATTTAAACGGCATGACATTCCTTAGTTTTAGTTACAACAACACTTTAAAATATTTCGCTTTAGTTAGTAGTCAGCATTAAGAATTAGTTCATCCTATATTCAAGACTTCTCTTTTGTGACACCAGACGTTAATATCCTAGTAATTTACTAGGAATTGATGAAATTGACTGAGCGCAACAAACAAAAAAATTGGGCTGACTGGAATTTTAATAACAGCTACGTGCAATTACCATCGGCATTTTTTTCAAGGCAGTCTCCAAGCAAAGTTCGTGATCCACATATTGTTTTGTTTAATCAGCCACTCGCCAGCTCCTTAGGTTTAGATAGCCATGACTTAGTGAGCACTCAAGGTGAGGAGGTTTTCAGCGGCAATAAAATTCCTGAGGGCGCTGATCCTATTGCACAGGCTTATGCTGGTCATCAATTCGGGCATTTCAATATGCTGGGTGATGGACGAGCAATATTACTCGGAGAGCATATCACCCCAGATAATATGAGGGTTGATATTCAATTAAAAGGCGCAGGGGCAACAGCATATTCGCGCCGCGGTGATGGAAGAGCCGCTTTGGGACCGATGCTACGTGAATACATTATCAGTGAAGCGATGCATGCGCTTAATATCCCAAGCACCCGCAGTTTAGCGGTCGTCACAACAGGTGAGCCAGTCTACCGAGAACGAACACTGCCCGGCGCAATTTTAACAAGAGTTGCAGCCAGCCATATTCGCGTGGGGACTTTTCAATACGCTTCATCTAGCTTAGGTGTTGAAGGTGTTCGATCTCTAGCGGACTACACCATTCATAGGCACTTCGTAGACCTTGAAGGCACAGAAAATAAATACAGTGCATTCTTGGATGCAGTCATTGATAGACAATCAAAATTAATTGCCCAGTGGATGTCGGTCGGTTTTATTCACGGCGTGATGAATACGGACAACATGTCCATTTGTGGTGAGACGATTGATTATGGCCCCTGCGCATTTATGGATAACTATGATCAAGCAACTGTATTTAGCTCTATTGACCAATTAGGGAGATATGCTTTTGGAAATCAACCTCATATGGGTCAATGGAATTTGGCACGTTTTGCCGAGACTTTGCTGCCTTTACTCAGCCAGCACAGTAATCTATCCATTCAAATTGCAGAAGATGCCTTACATGGTTTTTCTATTAAGCTTAAGCGACATTGGCTCAGCATCATGGGGCGTAAGCTTGGCTTATTCAATGAACAATCTGGCGACTTATCATTGGTTGAAGATTTATTATCTCTGATGCAAAGCTATCAAATGGATTACACCAATACGCTTCGTAAGCTCGCCAACATAGTAGAGAATCCTGAATCTATATCTAATCAAACTGACTTCATACAATGGCACCAGCGCTGGCAACATCGTATTCAATCGCAAGCAGAATCGGTTGAAAGTGCTATTGAGTTAATGCAATCTAACAACCCTAGTGTCATTGCCCGAAATCATCAAGTTGAGCGGGCGCTAGCCGCAGCAGAACAAGGTGACTTATCGGTAACAGCTGAACTGATTGAAGTGCTATCTCACCCTTATGATGAAAACCCGCAAAATAAGACATACCAAGCTGCGCCACCTGCTTCGAGTGAGCCATACAAAACGTTCTGTGGTACTTAGCGTCCTTGATGAATATCAATAAAAAAGCCCACATGTGTGGGCTTTTTTATTTTCATTTAAATCAATTTAGTGCGTTGGCTTTCTGCCTGGTGCAGCAGGTGGAATATAACCAGACACGCGGCATAGTAAACCTTCAATAGCAACGCCATCTTCATAATTAATCACACTGCAACTTGAAACAGCTTTATTACCTTCTAATTCTGAAATAGAATTACGCACTTGTAATAGTGAAATGCCAGTATCTTTAGCAATTTCTCTATCAAGTCTTTGGCCATGTTTTTTTAAATTATCTAATATCAGTTTTGTATACATTTTTAACCCTAACGATCAAAAAAACTACCTTGCGAATTACAAGGCTTCTATTTGGTGGGCCTCCTGTGAGTCGAACACAGCACCAACGGATTATGAGTCCGCTGCTCTAACCAAGCATGAGCTAGAGGCCCTTAAAACGATTACTTATTAGTCTTGCCCTGTTTCTAAAAAGCTACGCAAACGCTCAGAACGAGTTGGATGACGTAACTTACGTAACGCTTTCGCTTCTATTTGACGAATACGCTCACGCGTTACATCAAACTGTTTACCGACTTCTTCCAACGTATGGTCAGTATTCATTTCAATACCAAAACGCATACGTAAAACTTTTGCTTCACGCGGTGTCAATGACTCTAGCACTTCACTTGTTGCATCACGCAAGCTTGCATATACAGCCGCATCAACTGGTGCAAGTGTTGTGTTATCTTCAATAAAATCACCCAAGTGCGAATCATCATCATCACCAATTGGCGTTTCCATTGAAATCGGCTCTTTACTGATTTTTAGGATTTTGCGGATTTTGTCTTCCGGCATTTCCATTTTTTCAGCAAGTGTTGCTGGATCTGGCTCTAAACCTGTTTCTTGCAAGATTTGGCGGCTGATACGATTCATCTTATTGATGGTTTCAATCATATGCACAGGAATACGAATTGTGCGTGCCTGATCTGCAATAGAACGTGTAATCGCCTGACGAATCCACCATGTAGCATAGGTTGAGAATTTATAACCACGGCGATATTCAAATTTGTCTACCGCCTTCATCAAACCGATATTGCCCTCTTGAATCAGATCAAGGAACTGTAGGCCGCGATTGGTGTATTTTTTAGCAATAGAGATCACCAAACGTAAGTTAGCTTCAATCATTTCACGTTTAGCACGACGTGCACGCGCTTCGCCTGTTGTCATTTGCTTATTAATATCTTTAAGCTCTTTAATTGGCAAACCAACGCGTGCTTGAATATCAAGTAAGCGTTGTTGTTGATCAACGATAGAGTGTTTGAAACGCTCTAATTTTTCAACATAAGGCTTATCAACCGCTAATTCTTTACCTAACCATTCGAGGTCACATTCGTTACCTGGGAACGATTTAATAAAGTGAGTACGAGGCATCCCAGATTTATCTACTGAGAACTCCATAATCTTACGTTCATGGCCGCGCACTTCTTCAACCATGTCACGCACACGACTACACAGCGCTTCAACTTGCTTAGCAGAGAAACGGAATACCGTTAGCGCTTCAAGCACAATCGCTTGTAGCTCTTGATAATCTTTATCTTGTGATCCTTTTGACTCTAGAATCTTAGTCATTTTTTGATGTGATTCACGAATCACAGCAAAACGTGTCAACACTTCTTCTTTAAGCTTAGCGAGGGCTTCAGCAGAAATTGCTGCGGCTTTTGCGCCGTCATCATCTTCCTCGTCTTCCTCATCTTCAAGCTCAGCATCTTCTTCTTCGGTTTCGCTTGCCATGACTGAGTCCATACCAACATCAGAGTCAATCAAGCCATCAACCAAATCATCAACACTTAATTCATCTTGCTCGACTTTCGCAACCATTTCGAGCAATTCGGTAATCGTTGTTGGGCAAGCAGCGATGGCCTGCACCATGTGCTTAAGGCCATCTTCAATACGCTTAGCAATTTCAATCTCGCCTTCACGTGTCAATAGATCAACCGTACCCATTTCACGCATATACATACGCACTGGATCTGTGGTGCGGCCGAATTCAGAATCAACTGTTGCTAGCGCTTGCTCCGCTTCTTCTACCGCATCTTCATCAGTAACCGCTGGAGGCGCGTCAGACATCAACAATACTTCAGCATCAGGTGCTTCTTCATACACCTGAATACCCATATCGTTAATCATGCCGATAATGCCATCGATCTGTTCAGAATCCTGAACATCATCTGGCAAGTGATCGTTAATTTCAGCGTAAGTTAAGTAGCCACGCTCTTTACCAAGAACAATCAATAATTTTAAACGCGTACGGCTATCAACAGCCTGATCGTCCGTCTTATCAATATCTTGCTCGTTTTTTAGATCTTTATCTTTTGCCATGCTTAACCTCTATCCCCTGAACCGAGAATGGTTTACGGAAAACCCAATATTATACCTCAAAATTGCTGCTTATTTTTAGCACTATTTCCAAGAGTTTTGAGCAAAGCTCGATCTTGCTCAGTTAATTCACTCAAACTTTTTTCTTTCAGCCTATCGAGCAATGAGGAGTGCGATTGTTGCTGATACATCTCCATTAACTGGTGACGCGCACCATTAAATTCAAGCTCAATATCCAAACTTTCATCCAACAAATGTAATTCTCTTTCAACTTCCCTCACCAATCTCGCATCAGCCTTGTCTTGCAGTTGATGCAAGATGGCAGCTGGCTTAGAGCTTGGGTAAGTCAAAGCAACTTCAATGCCAGCACTCAGCAAGCGTTCTTCCTCGGTATTGCTTTGCACCCACTCTAAATCTTGCTGCACAACTAAATCTGGACGCATCAACAACATTAATAAAAAACGGCGCTGCAATGAAACCGTTGTGCGAACCTGTCTAGGCGCAGCAGTCTTGGCGCGCTGTATCGTCGGCATTTTAATCATGCTCTTCATTTCATCTAGCGAAATTCCGGTCAATTCAGCAACGCGCTTACTTAACAACAAGCGCAATCTAGGCGCTTGAATTTGCTGCAAAATAGGCTCCACTTCATTCAAAAACTGAACCTTATCTTCTTGCGATTGCAGGCTGTTTTCTTCACTTAAATGCTGAATAATGTATTGCGATAAAGGCAACGCCACTTGCATTTTGGCTTCAAACGCCTCTTTACCGAATTCGCGCACATAACTATCAGGGTCATGCTCTTCAGGTAAGAATAAGAAGCTCAATTTCAAGCCATCATTAAGCGCAGGCAAAGCATTCATAGCAGCACGCCATGCCGCTTTTTTACCCGCATTATCACCATCAAAACAAAAAACAATCTCGTCCGTCTGACGCATCAACTTAGTAATGTGAAATGGCGTAGTCGCTGTCCCTAAAGCAGCAACGGCATACTCAATACCGTATTGCGCGAGCGCAACTACATCCATATAACCCTCGACGACAAGCGCACGCCCTGCATCTCGCATCGCACGTCGCGCCATAAATAGGCCATATAGTTCATGACCTTTTTGAAACAAAGGAGTTTCTGGAGAGTTGTAATATTTGGGGGTGTCTTCAGGATTAATCACGCGGCCGCCAAAGCCAATGACCTGTCCCTTTTGATCGTGAATTGGAAACATAATGCGATCACGGACGCGGTCGTAACGTTTACC
>JBEIDM010000078.1:0-5568 GCA_040383445.1 Candidatus Methylopumilus sp.
AGGTTGATTTACCACAACCATTAGCTCCAATTAAGCCGTAACGGTTGCCGTCACCAAACTTCACTGAGACGTTTTCAAATAGTGGCTTAGCGCCGAATTGCATCGTAATGTTATTGCTAATAAGCACGTTTTATTTCCTAAAGTCTTTTATTAATAGTTTTGTTTAATTATTTGATTAAAAATTAAAATTTATTTTTAATCAATACATCATTAATACTTAATTGACCACCGCGAGGCCAAGCTTCTTTTTTTGCTTTTCCAACAGTTACAAACATTGTCGGAATATGATCGGCTGGTAAATTAAGTAGTTTTGCGACGGCATCAAAATCAAAGCCATCCATAGGACAAGTGTCATAACCCATCTCTTTTGCGGCGAGCATCATTGTCATTGCAGCCATGCCGCATGAGCGCATTGCTTCATCTCGTTGCGCTTGTGGGTTGCCAGTATAGTATTGCGTGATTGCTGGCACTAAAAAATCTTGCACAGCTTGCGGCGCATCTTTCCAGTAACGTTCAGGTTGCTTTGCCCAAGCTTGAACATCAGCAACTAATACAATTAATGCTGAAGCTTCTGTGACTTGTGCTTGATTCCAGCTGACATCTTGAATTTGTTTGCGCAGTGCAGCGTCTTCAACCAACACAAAACGCCAATGCTGAATATTAAAGGCGGTTGGCGAAAGCATGGTTAAAGAAATGAGTTGATTAATCTCTGCTTCTGACATCTTGTGTGAAGCATCATAAGATTTAATTGAGCGGCGCGTTTCAATCGCGTTGGTAACGTTCATGTTGTTCTTTTTCTTAAGTTAGTAAGTAATGTCGATAATTTCTAAAGTTAAATCACCAGCAGGGCGTTTCCAAAGTACATTTTCGCCGACTTTATGACCGATTAAGGCTTTCGCCAATGGTGATAAATAGGATACTTTGTTGATGCTAGCGTCAGCCTCATCTTCACCAACAATATTGAATCGATGTTGATCGCCATTTTCATCTTCTACAGTCACTGCGGTACCGAAGACAGCGCTCGAAGGTTTTTCACTTGAAGCTTCTACTAAGATCGCCTGTTCTAGTCTTGCTTCGTAATAGCGTAAATCACGCTCAATGCTCGCTAGCTTCTGACCCACAGTTGGATCTTCACTTTTAGGCGACAGTGCTCGGTGTTCGTTAGCAAGCTTTTCTACAAACTGTTCTAATTGGTTTAAACCTTGTGGTGTCACATAATTAGGGTGCTCGCTGACAGGGCGTTCTGGCAGGTCAGTACCTGCAAGCTCTAAATCATCTTCCTTAACAAAACCGCGACTCATATTGGATAAATCCGCTTATTCCCACTCGATTGTTGCGGGTGGTTTTCCAGAGATATCGTATACAACTCGGTTAATACCACGCACTTCGTTAATGATTCGATTTGAGACCTTGCCTAGTAAGCTGTAAGGTAATTCAGCCCAGTGTGCAGTCATGAAGTCACTTGTGACAACGGCGCGTAATGCAACGACGTAATCGTAAGTGCGGCCGTCACCCATCACACCTACAGATTTTACAGGTAAGAACACCGTGAAGGCTTGGCTGGTCAGTTCGTACCAACTCTTACCTGTCGCTTCATCAACGGTATTGCGTAACTCTTCGATGAAAATCGCATCTGCCATGCGCAATAAATCTGCAAACTCTTTATTCACCGCACCTAAGATACGCACGCCAAGGCCAGGACCTGGGAATGGGTGGCGATAAACCATGTCATGCGGTAAGCCAAGCGCTACGCCTAGTTCACGGACTTCGTCTTTGAATAAGTCGCGTAGTGGCTCTAATAATTTCAAACCTAGTTTTTCTGGCAATCCACCCACATTGTGGTGGCTCTTAATCGTTACAGCCTTTTTAGATTTTGCACCGCCTGATTCAATCACATCAGGATAAATCGTACCTTGCGCTAGCCATTTAGCATTCGCTAATTTTTTGGCTTCTGATTGGAATACTTCTACAAATTCTTTGCCAATAATTTTGCGTTTAGCTTCGGGATCGGCAACGCCAGCAAGTTCTCCCATGAATTGTTCAGTGGCATCCACGTGAATCACTTTGGCATGTAAGCGGCCTGCAAACATTTCCATGACCATCTTGCCTTCATTTAGGCGTAGCAAGCCATGGTCTACAAACACGCAAGTAAGCTGATCGCCAATCGCACGATGGATTAATGCAGCTGCAACGCTTGAATCGACACCACCTGATAAGCCTAAAATCACTTCTTCATTACCTACTTGTTCGCGAATCTTAGCGACAGCTTCTTCAATATAATCGCCCATAATCCAGTCAGCGCGAGTGCCGCAGATGTCCAACACAAAGCGACGTAACATCGCATCGCCTTGTTTTGTGTGGGTCACTTCAGGATGAAACTGCACTGCATAGAATTTACGTTCTTCGTCTGCCATCGCAGCAATTGGTGTAGTGTCATTGCTAGCAATCACTTTAAAGCCCGGTGGTAGCTCAGTGACTTTGTCACCATGGCTCATCCAAACATCTAGCAAGCCATGGCCTTCAGCATTGCTACGATCTTGAATATGGTTGAATAGGGCAGAGTGCCCGCGTGCGCGAACCTCTGCGAAACCGAATTCACGCTTAGTACCAGCTTCTACTTTGCCACCAAGTTGTTGCGCCATGGTTTGCATGCCGTAACAAATGCCTAATACTGGTACACCTAAAGTAAATACAGCCTCTGGTGCGTGGTCTGTGTCTTCTTCATAAACGCTGGCATGGCTACCTGATAGCACGATGCCGCTTGCACCAAAACTCTTTACAAATTCATCTGAAACATCGCATGGATGCACTTCACAGTAAACGTGTGCTTCGCGAATACGGCGTGCAATCAGTTGGGTGACTTGTGAGCCAAAATCTAAAATCAGAATTTTTTGATGAGACATAATTTAAGTAAAAGCCTATACGCTAAAAATAACGAAGGGCAAACGACTTTAATACGAATATCAAAGCGGTTTGCCCAACTAAAGTCGGTTAAGAATTAATCAATATGATAATTCGGTGCCTCTTTTGTGATTTGAACATCATGAACGTGTGACTCACGCATACCTGCTGAAGTGATTTGTACAAATTCAGCTTTGTTACGCATTTCATCAATCGTTTTGCAACCTACATAGCCCATAGAAGCACGTAAACCGCCCATTAACTGATGAACGACTGCGATCATGCTGCCTTTGTATGGCACGCGACCTTCAATGCCTTCTGGGACTAGTTTGTCTGCATTGCCGTTATTTTCTTGGAAATAACGGTCGCTAGAACCTTTTTGCATCGCGCCAATAGAGCCCATACCGCGATATGATTTATATGAACGGCCTTGGAATAATTCGATTTCGCCAGGCGCTTCTTCTGTACCAGCGAACATACCGCCAAGCATCACAGAATAAGCACCAGCAGCGATGGCTTTTGAAATGTCACCAGAGTAACGAATGCCGCCATCAGCAATGAATGGAACACCAGTGCCGCGCAACGCTTCTTCAACATTGCTCACCGCACTAATTTGTGGAACGCCTACACCAGCGACGATACGAGTAGTACAGATAGAACCTGGGCCGATACCAACTTTAACGCCATCAGCGCCGGCATCAACCAATGCTAATGCAGCTGCGCCAGTTGCGATGTTGCCACCAATCACTTGCACGTCTGGGAAGTTCTTTTTAACCCAAGTGACGCGATCTAATACGCCTTGTGAATGGCCGTGTGCCGTGTCTACTACAATAGCATCCACGCCAGCTTCAACAAGCGCCGCAACGCGTTCTTCAGTGCCTTCGCCCACGCCAACAGCTGCGCCAACACGTAAACGACCATGCGCATCTTTACATGCTAATGGATGGTCGCTTGATTTCTGAATGTCTTTAACAGTGATTAAACCTTTAAGGTTATATGCATCATCAATCACTAATACACGCTCTAAACGGTGTTGATGTAAAAGTTCCATCACTTGTTCGCGGCTTGCGCCTTCGCGCACAGTCACTAAGCGCTCTTGAGGCGTCATGATGTTAGCGATTGATTGGTCTAAATTTGTTTCAAAACGTAAATCGCGGTTGGTCACAATACCAACGACTTTTTTGCCATCAACGACTGGAAGACCAGAGATTTTGTGTAAACGGGTGAGTGCCAAAACGTCACGCACGGTCATATGCGGTTGAATAGTGACTGGGTCGTTAACAACGCCAGATTCAAAACGTTTAACGCGTGAAACATGAATGGCCTGCATTTCGGCCGTCATGTTTTTATGAATAATGCCCATGCCGCCTTCTTGAGCCAACGCAATGGCAAGGGGCGCCTCTGTTACGGTATCCATAGCAGCAGACACGACAGGAATGTTTAAGCGGATTGTACGAGTTAACTGGGTGGCGAGACTTACTTCGCGAGGGAGCACGTTAGAGTGTGCTGGTACCAACAAAACATCATCGAATGTAAGCGCATTTTGCAACAAACGCATGGTGAATATTCCTTGCTTCCAAAACGAAATTATACCGACTTGTCGGGCTTCGGTAAATTCCTAATTAAGGAAGATTGCAAAAAACGCTTGATATAGCAGGCTAATTAGGCCTGTTTATTCAGCAATGTCACCGCCACCTTTTTTCATTACCTTACCGGCTTCAGCACGTTGGCGACGAACCTCTTTAGGATCTGCAATCAATGGGCGGTAGATTTCTACTCGGTCCAAATGCCGTAATTCAACGTCTAGCTTATTGAGTTTGCCGAATAAACCGATTTTGTTGACGTTCAAATCGATCTCAGGAAACTTATCTAAAATACCTGATTGTTTAATGGCCGTTTCTGCAGTCATGCCTTCTGTCAATTTGACTGGGATAATGACTTGTTGCGTTGGTAGCGCATAAGCAATTTCTACGATTTTTTCTTGGCTGTCTGGATTCACAATCAATCTCTATCTTAAAGTTTAAATACTTGTTCTGCGCGCGTTACAAAAGAATCCACAAAAGTATTAGCGATATGGCTGAATACTGGGGAAATGATTTTGCCCAATAACGCATTTGAAAACTCATACTCTAATATAAATTCTATTTTACAGGCATTCTCGTTAAGCTCGATAAAACGCCACTGCCCATTAAAGTGTTTGAACGGCCCATCTTTTAGCTGCATTTCCATCTTGTTCGGAAATTGTTTTTGGTTTTGTGTGGTAAAGCTTTGTTTTAAGCCGTGGTAATCAATATAAATAGTTGCTGTGGTGGTTTGTTCAGACCGCTCAATTAAATCAATGCCACCGCACCACGGTAGGAATGCTTGGTAATCTTCAACACGATCAACCAAGGTGAACATTTGTTCAGCCGAGTGGGGGACTAAGACGTTTTTTTCAACTTTAACCATAGGGTACGTTTATGTTTTGCAGAGCAACTAGAGTAAAATGCCTATTTTAAGCTATTTAAGCCTGTGTGTAGCGATGAGCATTGCCCAAAATAAAAAAGCCTTTCACGATTTTTTCATCGAAGAGAAATACGAAGCTGTCATCGTCCTATAAGGTTGGGAAGTGAAAGCAATTCTTGATAATCGTGCCAACATCAAAGAAGCTTACGTCATTATTCAACG
>JBEIDM010000079.1:0-5509 GCA_040383445.1 Candidatus Methylopumilus sp.
ATGATGAATGGCTAAGCTGTTAGCTAAAATCTGCTTTTCTAGCGTCTGCAGTAGAGTGGAGCTATTGAGTGTTGATGATCTTGGTAGTGGTGCTTGCCAGCGGATATCTTCCGTTACGGGGTCTTGCCAGTTAAGTACAGAGCGCTTTGCATCTATGTTGATAGCAAGATGTTGGCTTAGTAAATCAATTAGCGCATGGCCAGTTTTTCGGAAATCTTCCGCATTAAACATTTCATGAATGAGTGCGTTTGGATGTTTGGTTTGCATACCCGTCATTATAACGTCTGATGGCGAGGCTTGATGGATTCTGGTTTGCTTAAAAAGACGCGATGCGCTAGAATTCGCACGTCTTTTAATTAAGATAAATCTAGGCGGTTAGCTCAGTTGGTTAGAGCGCTTGGTCGACATCCAAGAGGTCAGCAGTTCGAATCTGCTACTGCCTACCAACATAATAAGATTAAAGCCGTTTTGCGGCTTTTTTCATTCTTAATTGGTCAAAAATATGCCTATTATTCGATTGCCTGATGGTTCTGAACGTAGCTTTGATAGTTCGGTTACTGTTGCTGATGTTGCTGCTAGTATTGGCGCAGGCTTAGCACGTGCTGCTTTGGCAGGTAAAGTAAACGGTCAGTTGGTCGATACTTCATATTTAATTGAAGAGAATTCAGACTTGGCCATCATCACTGAACGTGATGCCGAAGGTGTTGATGTCATTCGACATTCAACAGCGCATTTGTTGGCTTATGCAGTTAAAGAATTATTTCCTGATGCGCAAGTGACGATTGGTCCTGTGATCGACAATGGTTTTTATTATGACTTTTCATATAAACGCCCATTTACCCCTGAAGATTTAATTACCATTGAAAAGAAAATGGCTGAGCTTGCTAAAAAAGACGAGCCAGTGACCCGTAAAGTATTGCCGCGTGATGAAGCTGTGGCCTACTTCAAATCGATTAATGAACATTACAAAGCAGAGATTATTGAATCAATTCCTGCTGATCAAGATGTTTCACTTTATACCGAAGGCAATTTCACTGACTTGTGTCGTGGTCCGCATGTGCCATCAACCGGTAAATTAAAAGTATTTAAGCTGATGAAGTTGGCTGGTGCTTATTGGCGCGGTGATTCAAACAATGAAATGCTACAACGTGTTTACGGTACAGCATGGGCTAAAAAAGAAGACTTAGAAGCGCATCTGTTCCAATTGGAAGAAGCTGAAAAACGCGATCACCGTAAATTAGGTAAGCACCTCGATTTATTCCATATGCAAGATGATGGCCCAGGTATGGTGTTCTGGCATCCTCGTGGCTGGTCGTTATGGCAAGAGATTGAGCAATACATGCGTGCTAAGTTTGTAGAGTACGGCTATCAAGAAGTGCGTACCCCAACGATTATGGATAGAACGCTTTGGGAAAAATCTGGCCATTGGGAAAACTACCGTGACAATATGTTCACCACCCATTCTGAAAATCGAGATTACGCGGTGAAGCCTATGAATTGCCCAGGCCATGTACAGATCTTTAATAGCGGTCTGCATAGTTACCGTGATTTGCCTTTGCGTTTGGCTGAGTTTGGTTCTTGTCACCGTAATGAGCCTTCAGGTTCATTGCACGGTTTGATGCGTGTGCGTGGCTTTACGCAAGATGATGCACATATTTTCTGTATGGAAAGCCAAATCGAAGAAGAGGTCGCGACCTTTATTCAAATGCTATACAAAGTGTATGGCGATTTTGGCTTTAGCGATGTGTTAGTGAAGCTTTCAACACGCCCTGAAAAACGCGTGGGTTCTGATGAGACTTGGGATCAGGCAGAGCAAGCTTTAGCTGCGGCTTTAACGCAAAACAACTTGGCATTTGATTTACAGCCAGGCGAGGGTGCTTTCTACGGCCCTAAGATTGAATTCACACTAAAAGATAGTCTAGGTCGTTTGTGGCAAGTCGGTACGATTCAACTCGACTTCAATTTGCCAGTGCGTTTAGGTGCTGAATATGTAGCTGAAGATAACTCACGTAAGCATCCGGTGATGTTGCATCGTGCGATTGTAGGTTCGATGGAACGCTTCATTGGGATCTTGATTGAAAACTATGCCGGTGCGATGCCAGTTTGGTTAGCGCCAGTGCAAGCGATGGTGCTTAATATCGCCGATGCGCAAGCAGAATACGTTATTCAAGTGGTCGCTGAACTTAAGAAAAATGGGTTCAGAGTTGCATCGGACTTGAGAAATGAGAAAATAACCTATAAAATACGCGAACATAGCTTGCAGAAGTTGCCTTATTTGCTTGTTGTAGGTGACAAAGAAATGCAAAGCGGACAAGTGGCCGTGCGTACCAGAAAAGGTGAAGACCTAGGTTCTATGCCAGTTCAAGCGTTTATTGAACTCATGCGAGGCGAGGTTAACGCTAAAGGTAGCGCGGCTTAACTTTTTTATAAGTGGCTCAGAAGAGCCCAGAAATTATTGGAGAATTTGCGATAGCTCAGGACAAAGAAGTAAGAATCAACGGTGACATTACAGCACAAGAGATTCGTTTGGTTGGCGTGGAAGGTGAACCGCTCGGTATTGTAAGTTTGAGCGAGGCGTTAGAAAAAGCTGAAGAGATTGATATCGATTTGGTTGAGATTGCGCCGCAAGCTGTTCCGCCAGTATGTCGTTTGATGGATTACGGTAAATTTAAATATGCCGAAAGCAAACGCCAGCACGAACAAAAACTGAAGCAAAAGCAAGTTCAAGTTAAAGAAATTAAGTTCCGTCCAGGTACTGATGATGGCGATTACAACATCAAAGTACGGAATATTATTAAGTTTATTCAGGACGGCGATAAAGCAAAGATTACTTTGCGTTTTAGAGGTCGTGAAATTACGCATCAAGAACTTGGCATGGCCTTGTTGAAGCGTGTAGAGGCAGATCTGATGGAGTATGCAGTGGTTGAGCAGTTCCCTAAGATGGAAGGCCGCCAAATGGTGATGGTGTTGTCACCAATTAAGAAGGCTAAATAGCCTTAAAGAATACAACTCACGATAGTGTGAGTTTAAAGAAGTAGTACCAAGTGAAGCGTCGTGGCCAATTAGGCATTGCCCGAACGCTCTTTTTAATGTTCCTTTAGGAGAAGAAAATGCCAAAAATGAAGACCAAGAGCGGCGCTAAAAAGCGCTTTAAGTTCTTAGGTAATGGCAAGGTTAAGCGTACTCATTCGCACCTTCGTCATATCCTGACTAAGAAGACCACCAAGCAAAAGCGTAAATTACGCGGCACGGCGATCGTTTCCCCAACTGATGTCAAGCGCGTCCGCGCAATGATGCCAACTCAATAAGGAGATAGATTATGCCTAGAGTCAAACGTGGTGTCATAGCTCGCGCTCGTCACAAAAAAGTTTTAAACGCTGCCAAGGGTTACCGCGGTCGTCGTAAAAACGTTTACCGTGTTGCAAAACAAGCGGTAATGAAAGCTGGTCAATATGCTTACCGTGACCGTCGTCAAAGAAAACGTCAATTCCGCGCATTGTGGATTGCACGTATCAATGCAGGTTCACGTGAGTGTGGTTTAACTTACAGCCGTTTCATGAACGGTTTGAAGAAAGCCGCGATCGAAGTGGATCGTAAAGTATTAGCTGACTTAGCAGTATTTGATAAACCAGCATTCGCAAAATTCGTTGAATTAGCAAAAGCTGGCCTCTCAGCTGCTTAAGTAGTGCTTGAAGAAAAAGGAGGCTTTTGCCTCCTTTTTTTATCTACCTTCACCCTACGCTGTAGCTTGAAGAGAATAGTTTGATTTAATCGGTCTGAAATTTATGCAAAACGCTCAATCACTTGAACATTTAATTCCAGAAGCAGAGGCTGAGTTCGCAGCTTGTGCCAATGTGAATGATTTGGAAAACGCTAAAGCCCGTTATTTGGGTAAAAGTGGCGCATTGACTGAAGCTTTAAAAGGCTTGGGTAAATTGAGTAATGAAGAGCGTCCTGCTGCAGGCGCTGCGATTAACGTGGTTAAGCAAGCAGTTGAAGCAGCATTAAAAGCGCGTCGTGATGCAATTTTAATGGCTGAACAGAATTTGCAATTGGCAAGCGAAACGCTTGATGTAACGCTCCCTGCACGTGGTCAACAAGCGGGTGGATTGCATCCAGTTTCATTGACACTTGCGCGTATTGAAAAGCTATTCCATTCAATCGGTTTTGATGTGGCTGAAGGCCCTGAAATCGAATCTGATTTTTATAATTTTACCGCGTTGAATATTCCTGAGAATCATCCAGCGCGTGCCATGCATGACACATTTTATGTGGATACTGCTGATGGCAAACTGGACCATGTGTTGCGCACGCACACATCGCCAGTACAAGTGCATTACATGCAAAATGCCATGAAAGATAAAAGTGGTCCGCCACTCAAAATTATCGCGCCAGGTCGCGTATACCGTGTTGACTCAGATGCAACGCATTCGCCAATGTTCCACCAAGTGGAAGGTTTGTGGGTGGATGAAGATGTGAGCTTCGCCAATTTAAAAGGCGTAGTCCAAGATTTCTTACAACGCTTTTTTGAGCGTGATGATTTGCAAGTGCGCTTCCGTCCTTCATTCTTCCCGTTTACTGAGCCATCTGCTGAGATGGATATGAGCTGGAATGCTGGTTGGTTAGAGATTGGTGGTTGCGGCATGGTGCATCCGGAAGTATTCAAACACGTAGGCATTGATGCTGAAAAATATCGCGGCTTTGCTTTCGGTTTAGGCGTTGAGCGTTTGACCATGCTCCGCTATGGCGTGAATGATTTACGTCATTTCTTTAATAATGATTTGCGCTTCTTGCAGCAGTTTGGGCGATAGACATGCAATTTTCTGAACAGTGGTTACGCCAATATACCAATCCATCGATTGATACCGATGCACTCAGCCATTTGTTAACCATGGCTGGTTTGGAAGTTGAAGAATTAGCGGGCGTTGGCGCAGACTTTAATAAAGTAGTGATTGCTGAGATTATTAGTGCAGACAAACACTCTGATGCGGATCGTTTGCAAGTATTGAAAGTGAATGTGGGTGCTGCTGAACCTTTACAAATTGTTTGCGGTGCAGGCAATGCACGTGTTGGTCTAAAAGCGCCTTGTGCATTAGTTGGTGCCGTATTGCCTGGCTTTGAAATTAAACAAGCGAAAGTCCGTGGCGTTGAATCGTTCGGCATGATGTGTTCTGAAACAGAGCTTGGTTTGGCGGCTGAAAGTACTGGTTTATTAGAGTTGCCGGCAAATGCTACTGTTGGTCAGGATATTCGTGAATATCTTGGTTTGAATGACAAATTATTTACTTTAAAACTCACGCCTAATCGTAGTGATTGTTTAAGTATTGTCGGTATTGCACGTGAAGTCGCGGCATTGACTGGTGCGACTTTAGACTTGCCTAAGTTCGATGCGGTATCCGCACAACATCAAGATGTTAAAAAAATAAGCGTAGCAGATGGTGAGGCTTGTGCCCGTTACTGTGGTCGTTTAGTAAAAGGTGTGAATGCAAAAGCGCAAACGCCTGAATGG
>JBEIDM010000080.1:0-5343 GCA_040383445.1 Candidatus Methylopumilus sp.
AGTTCTTAGCAATTCGTCCACGCCGTATGCGTAAAGATGAGTTTTCTCGTCGTCTCATGCGTGAGCATGTGCTTACTACGGATGACCTGATTTATCCAGTATTTGTGCTGGAAGGCGAAAATCGAACTGAAGAAGTAGCTTCTATGCCCGGCGTGAGGCGCCAAAGTATTGACGTTCTTTTAAAGACTGCTGCTGAGTGTGTTGCGCTAGGTATCCCAGCGATTGCTTTATTCCCTGTGGTGCCACAAGAATTTAAAAGCCTAGATGCTAAAGAAGCTTTTAATCCAAATGGCTTAGTGCCGCGGACTGTAAAAGCACTCAAAGCTGCTTTTTCCGATTTGGGTGTGATTACTGATGTAGCTTTAGATCCATATACCACCCATGGTCAGGATGGTTTGATTGATAGCGCTGGTTATGTGCTTAACGATGAAACCGTTGAAGTGCTTGTGAAGCAAGCTTTATGTCATGCAGCAGCAGGGGCTGATGTCGTTGCGCCGTCCGATATGATGGATGGTCGTATTGGTGCAATTCGTGATGCGCTTGAGGAGCATGGCTTTATCTATACCCGCATTTTGGCTTATTCAGCGAAGTATGCTTCAGCCTTTTACGGCCCATTTCGAGATGCGGTGGGTTCGTCAGCTAATTTAGGCAAAGGCAATAAATACAATTACCAAATGGACCCAGCTAATTCAGATGAAGCGATTAAAGAAGTTGCGCTGGATATAGAAGAGGGTGCTGATATGGTGATGGTCAAGCCTGGTATGCCTTATTTGGACATTGTGCGCCGCGTTAAAGAAGAATTTGGCGTACCAACCTATGCTTATCATGTCAGCGGTGAGTATGCGATGTTGAAAGCGGCAGCGCAAAATGGCTGGTTGGACGAAAAAGCTTGTGTGTTAGAGGCAATGCTTGGATTCAAGCGTGCTGGTGCTGATGGAATTTTGACCTATTATGCGATGGACATCGCCCGTTGGTTATCTGCTAATTAGATATTCATTTCTTGCCATACTCTAAATAAATATCTTCCATGTCACCCCGCACTTGATGCGGGGTCCATTTAAATGATTTTGAAAATCAACATGGATGCCGGATCATGTCTGGCATGACAATTCACTATTTTCGTTTAATAAAATCTGTAGTCCAGCAGCATTGATTCGATCTGCGTTAGCACCTGAAGCAGGGTGTTTAGTCGAAAACCGAATGTCATCAAATTCAAATACGCTCAGCTTAATAAAACCGTTTGGGCCTTCAAGCGTGAACATCGGCACTTTCAGCCGCTCACTATTCTTCCCACTTCCTTTTTTATCGCCCGCTTTTCTATCTCGAATACGATAAGACTTATCGTTACTCTCATAAGGGATTTGCTGGTTCAGCAAGAAAATTTCAACTTCTTTCGCGCTATCAGCAAATAAATGAATATGCGTTTCTGCATATTGTCCGGCTGTGCCATCAAGCACGCTTCCCGTTAGATGTGGATTGAAGCGTTCAAAAATTTGCATGGTTGCTAATGCATCTTCTCTCAATTGGCGCAGCGCTTGTGGCTGATCATCGCTATTGTAAATGTCATGATATAAGCGAATTTCTTCTTCGATTTCTGCGTTTGATGGCAGGCAATTTGCATCAACCACGCCCAGCTGACGTCCGGCTTTTTTTTTGGCATAACCATAATCAGAAATGCCATCTTCGGCCATCATGCGCGCAGCTTGCTGGGCCACAAGCTGCCGCAATTGGAATTGTCTGCTACCTTCTTTTGCCATTAAAAAAGCCTAATACAATTGGTCAGATTCAGTCGGGTCAGCAACGGCAGCGTTAGCTTTAGGTCCGCTATTTTTGGCACCCTTTTCAGGAGGTGGATATTCACTATAAAAATATTCATAAATACCACCCTCGTCATCAGAAGCTTGCTGACCTGTAACAATATTCACCTTATGTGATTCAACGCCATCGGGAACAGGTAATTGAACTTCGGGTATATTTTGTAAGGCCTTCGCCATGTATTTAATCCATATTGGCAGGGCCGCCGAGCCGCCCGTCTCATTGCCACCTAAAGATTTTGGCTTATCAAACCCTACCCACACTACCGCAACTTGTTTGGGGTTAAATCCTGCGAACCAAGCATCAATATGGTTATTCGTTGTGCCTGTTTTACCAGCTAAATCATTACGACCCAGTTGTCGGGCTTTTGCAGCAGTACCGATACGAGTAACGTCTTCCATCATCGATGTCATGAGGTAAGCATTGCGAGTATCAATCACTTGTTCTGCGGTATTGCCTGCCTCAACAAATTTGTTCGTTTTAATGATGTTTCCGTTTTTATCCGTGATTTTAGTGATAATAAAAGGATTAACTTTGTAACCACCATTTGCGAATACAGCATAGGCTTGTGCCATTTGCCAAGGAGTCACGGAGCCAGCACCTAATGCCATGGTTAAATAAGCAGGATGGTCTTTAGCAGAGAAGCCAAAACGTTCAATATAATTTTGTGCATAATCGACCCCAATCGAATTTAAAACACGAATTGACACCATGTTTTTAGATTTGGTGAGTGCGGTTCTTAAGCGCATTGGGCCTTCGTATTTATTATCGAAGTTGTGTGGCGTCCAATCTGAGCCGCTACCTGTGAACTTGGATGAGAATGAAATAGGCTCGTCTTCCACCATGCTTGCTGGGGTATAGCCTTTTTCTAAAGCCGCAGAGTAAATGAACGGCTTAAAGCTTGAGCCTGGTTGACGCCAAGCTTGTGTCACGTGATTAAATTTATTGCGGTTGTAATCAAAACCACCTACCAAAGCACGTACGGCGCCATTTTTAGGATCAATCGCTACCGCCGCTGATTCAACTTGTGGCAATTGTGCGACTTTCCATGAAAGATTATTTGTCGCTTCATTTTTCATTACCCGAATAATCGATCCCACGCGAATGCGCATTTTTTCTGGTAGCTTATTCTTATCATTTAATACCGCTTGGATAAGACTTAAGCCCTCACCCTCGATTTGGTAATCTTCGCCAGCAACAGTGTGAACCCGAATTCCTTTGGGATTGATTCTAGTAATGGCTGCTGGAATTAAGCCATTCACAGGCTCAAATGCATCCAAAGCTTTTTCTATATTTTTTATTGCATTTTCACCCTTGAGTTCTTCAAGCGGAATCTGCTTTTCTGGTCCTCGATAGCCATGGCGGATGTCGTAATCTAAAACCCCTTGGATAACGGCATTGTTGGCAGCCTCTTGATTGCTTTTAATGATGGTGGTGTAAACATTCATTCCGCTGCTATAAATGCTATCTTTATAAAGCTCAAACATCGCTTGTCTGACGATCTCACCCACATAGTCAGCAGCTAAATCCCGCGATTGTTGAGAAGCTTTAAAGCGCAGCGGTTGTTTTAAAGCATCTTGATAAGTGGCTTCATCAATAAATTTATATCGATACATATCACTTAAAACTTCACGTTGACGGATCATTGCGCGCTTAGGGTGCACAAAAGGATTGTAGCTACTTGGCGCTTTGGGTAAACCAGCAAGCAAAGCCGTTTCTGCTAAGTTTAATTTTTCTAGCGGCTTACCAAAATACACTTGAGAGGCTGCGGCAAATCCATAGGCACGCTGGCCCAAATAAATCTGGTTAATGTAAAGCTCAAGAATTTTATCTTTGCTTAAGTTGTGTTCGATTTTGATAGCTAATAAGGCTTCATTAATCTTACGTTTAAAGCTACGTTCGCTCGATAAAAAGAAGTTGCGCGCAACTTGCATGGTGATGGTGCTGGCACCTTCTTTAGAGCCGCCAGTGACATTGTTAATTGCAGCACGCAAGATGCCACGAGTATCAATGCCGCCATGTTTGTAAAAACGTCGGTCTTCAATCGCAATCACAGCAGATTTCATGTGCTCAGGTACATTTTTAATGTCTACAAAAGCACGACGCTCTTCCCCATATTCTGCGAGTAAATAGCCATCTTCAGAATAAACGCGTAAAGGTAACTTGGGTTGGTAGTTAGTTAGCGCTTCAAGTGAAGGTAAATCTGGATAGATCAGAACAGCGGCCAAACCTAGCATGGCGGTAAATAATAAGGTAGCCGTAACGACCAAAACAGACAGATACATCCAGATTTTTTTAGGTGACATAGACTTTAGGCTTTAATCAATAATGCACTCATTATATGTGGCTTAATACTGAATTTGGTATTCAAATTTAAAACAATTGGATGAAAGTTTTATGACGCCTTGCCTTGTGATTTTGGGCTTATCCAGCATGAATCTGACAATTACATCACTTTGCCTTAAAATGACGCCATGATGGCGCAAAGAAGAAAGTAAAAAAGCGTGGCTAATATATTTTTTGTCGGTTTGATGGGGGCAGGTAAAACCACTGTCGGCCGATTGCTGGCCAAAAATTTAGGGGCTGTTTTTTACGATACTGATCAAGAAATCGAAAAGCGGACTGGGGTGCGCGTTCCTGTCATTTTTGAAATGGAAGGTGAGGGCGGCTTCCGTAAACGTGAAATCGGTATGATTGATGAACTCAGTCAAATGCAAAACATCGTTTTAGCCACAGGTGGCGGCGCGGTAATTGCACCAGAAAATCGTGAACATTTAAAATCCCGCGGCATCGTCATTTATTTGCGTGCCAGTGTGCAGGACTTATATATTCGAACACGCTTTGATCGCAACCGCCCCTTGTTGCAAAACACCAACGCGCAAGCCAAGCTACAAGAGCTGTATGCAGCACGTGATCCGCTTTACCGTGAAGTGGCAACATATATTGTTGATACCGGTAATCAGCCAGTCATGAATATTGTGCAAAAAATTGAAGAATTAATAGGTCAGTAACTCACCATGCAAACATTACAAGTTGAATTAGGCAATCGTTCGTATCCTATCCATATAGGTCAAAACTTGCTCAGCCAAGCTGAATTGATTTTGCCTTACCTTAAGCGCAAACAAGTGGCGATTGTCACCAATACGACAGTTGCACCTTTGTATTTAGAAAAGCTCGCTGCGCCTTTACGTGCGGCAGGGGTCAGTGTGATTGAAATTATTTTGCCGGATGGCGAAGCCTACAAGAACATCGAAACACTTAATTTAATTTACGATGCTTTATTAAAAAATCGTTGTGAGCGCTCTACAACCCTCATTGCACTAGGCGGAGGTGTAATTGGCGACATGACAGGCTATGCCGCAGCAACCTATTTACGTGGTGTGCCATTCATTCAAATCCCGACCACATTGCTTTCGCAGGTTGATTCTTCTGTGGGTGGTAAAACAGGGATTAATCATCCACTTGGTAAAAATATGATTGGGGCTTTCTATCAACCACAATTAGTGTTGGCAGATATTGATACCTTAA
>JBEIDM010000081.1:0-5291 GCA_040383445.1 Candidatus Methylopumilus sp.
ACTCATCTAATCAGCACAACGGTGATGCAAGATAGTCGTTTAATGGAGCTTAATTTTGGTGATTGGGAGTTGCAGCCTTGGTCTGATATTCCACAAGGCATTGCGGGCGAATGGACTGAGGCGCATATACGCCATACGCCACCTAATGGTGAGTCATACCAAGATTTACATTTAAGATCAAAATGCTTTTTGGAAGAGATCAGAGAAAAACACGAGGACGAAGCAGTGATTGCTTTCACACATGCTGGGGTCATTAGAGCTTTAGTTGCTGAGGCTCTAAATCTCCCCTTAATACATGCAGTGCGTTTAGAAATTGATTACGGCAGCGTTTCTAAAATTGTCATTAAAGACAAAGTGAGTCAGATTGGTTTTGTTAACCGTTAAGCTGCTTGTTTTTTGTATGAAAGGCTTTTGATTGCGCCATAAGCAAGCCATGCTAAGCCAAGATAAACAACAGTGTGACTTAAATATGGTGTGTAATATTTAGCAACACGTTGTGAAAACTCAACAATGCTTAATGTATTTACTTTGTCTGAGAATACATACCAGAACACATTAGACATCACGAAGGCAGCACTAGTGGCTACCCAAGCTGTTGCAATGTAGTTTGATAATGCAAATGGCTTTTGTTGTTTAGCTAACCAACGACCCGCACCCCAAACAAATGCATAAGTCGGGATTAAACCCCAGTACCCTAAAGACATGCAGTAATCAGAAACACCAGCGAAGCCTAGTGCATAAAAATCCATGCCAACTGCTGCAACCATCGCTAGTGCAAACCAACGGATATTCTTCATCATCAAACCACCAAAGAATAGCGCAGCAAGTGTTGCATCAGGAAGGAAAACACTACTGCCAAAATGATTCGTGCGTGTTAATAAAATTAATGCGATAAGCACCAAACTAATTAAGATTGAATTCTGTTTAGTTGAAAACATAAAAACCCCTTTAATATTTAACGATATTGTAACCCTTATCCGACTATTTTTGTCGGACAAGGGTTAGTTCATATTAAAAACTTGGTGAGTAACGAAGGCTGACAAATAGATTCGTTCCTAATGTATTAAAAGCTGGCTCAGTTGGAGAATAAGCACTTGCATAAGAAGCTAAAGCATAATCTTTATCCAAAAGATTGTTCAGACGAGCGTTTAACGCCCAATCAGAATTAATTTTATATTTTGCAGTCATGTTAACCAAAGTATATCCAGCCAATTTGATTTGATTGTCAGCATCATTAAAGCGCATTCCACTCGCTATCACTTCACTGCCAATTTCCCAATCACCCCAGGTTTGACCAAGCCAGATTGCTCCATGCTCTTTTGATCGGCGCGCCAAAACTTTTCCAGGAACATCATCATTACTTGGGTCTTGAAAATCAGCGTTAGCACGTAAATGAAAATTAGAAAACCAGCCTTCATAAGCAACCGTTAGCCCCAATATAGTAGCGTTGCCAACATTAATAGGACTGTCGTTAAACAAACCTTGCGAACCTACAATTAGATTTCTAATTTCGTTTTCAAAAACAGTGGCTGATACACGATGATGCCCTTGGTCATATGCTAGAGCAATTTCTTTATTACGTGAAGTTTCAGGCTTCAAATTTGGATTTCCTTCAAAAGAACCCCAGCTGCCATAATCTTGATAAGGCCAGTACAAGTCATTAAACGTTGGCGCTCTAAAAGCTGTGCCATAGCTTCCTGAAATTCTCCAAAAATCAGCAAAACTAAATGCATATTTAATATTCCCAGTGGTGTGACTCCCGAACTGAGAATTATTGTCTTCACGTAGAGCCAAATTAAATGCATGTTGATTATTATTAAACTGGTAACTAGCAACATATCCATTGTTAGTTCGGTTATTAACAGAGTACTGTGTTGTTGACTTCACGATATCTTCAACACGATCATAAGCCAGAAGTAAATTGCCAACTGGTAAAGTAAAGTTGTTCTGCCAATAGATCTGTCTTTGTTTTGATCTTGTATCGTTTACACCGTAAGACCCAACGGCATTCGCCGTATCTATACTTTCGCCAATCTTTAAATTGCTTAACCAAAAATCAGATAATTTATTTTGGCTATTAATTGCAATTATTTGCTGTTTATTATTTTGATATGCCGGAAAATTATTTCCATCCAAATTAATACGGCCTTCATTGGCAAATAACTGTAAACCAACTTCGTGGCCATCTACAATTTTTTGCGTAATGTTTCCATTGAAACTCAGATTACGATAAGAGTCTCTATCTGAATCCAGACCTGACCTTATTTTTAATGCGGAAATACCATTACTTTCAATTGATGAAACACCAAATGAATAACGTGTATCGTTTAAGGCTCCACTTAGATTTGCAGAAGCTTGTTTAGTATCATTACTTCCGTATCCAGCAGTTGCTGAAATTCGATTACCTTGTGTACCTTGCTTCGTAAAAATTTGAATAACACCGCCAATAGCATCTGATCCATACAGGCTAGATGCTGCACCCCTTAATATTTCAATTCGATCAATCTGATCAAGTACAAGTTGACTAAAATTAGTTAGTCCATTTGCAGCAGATGACACACGCATACCATCAATCAGAACGACAACAGATTGGATATTAGTTCCACGCAATCGAATATTTGATAAAGAGCCCATGCCGCCGTTAGATTCAATCTCTACTCCAGGCTGGGTTTGTAATAACTCAGCAAGCGTCGATTGACCTGCACGGTCAATATCTTGTCTGCTAATTACTGAAAAATCACCAATCACATTGCTACGCGATTCAGGTATTCGATTGGCGGTTACTACAACATCATCAGCATAAATTGAGGTGGTTGCTGCGAATGCAGGCGGACTAAGAAGCAAGCCTATGAGGCTTAATATTGTGGTTTTTTTCATTATT
The DNA here is from genome assembly GCA_040383445.1 of Candidatus Methylopumilus sp. GTDB lineage: Bacteria > Pseudomonadota > Gammaproteobacteria > Burkholderiales > Methylophilaceae > Methylopumilus_A. Next base: position 2,882 of record JBEIDM010000081.1, read on the forward strand.
CATTCCCTAATCATGGCGTACGTCCCCGCGCGCCAACTAATAAATAGAGAATGCCGAGTGTGATCTTGTTTTAGATCGTTTCAGAGTTTGTCGCATGAAAATATGATGCAGTTTTCACGCCCAGAAACCGTCACCCCGCGGCATTTCTATGCTTAGGTTGTTAGGCCGGTCTCCGGACTTGTGAGGATATGATTTGCGCCTTCCCAAATAAAAAAATTCAGTGGCATATTGCAAACCTACAATCACTTACCGTTGCGGGGGCAGTATAGGAATTGTGTTTAGTGATGACTAAAAACGCACCTATTTCCCAGTTTCACCTTGTTGCTGAAAAGCAATGTCGGCACCTATCAACTTACTCATTATTATATTGGATTTAGACCTCAGAGGTTGAATCTTTTTAAAACTGGCTAACGATGTAACATGTTGTAAAACTTTCAGAATTAACGCTTAGCAGTTGACTAGACAGGGATTTAACAATTATAGTTCGTGGATGGATGCTGACTTAAAAGCTTTAGAAGATAAGATTTCGCAATTAGTGGTTTTGACCCAAACTGTGCGAAAAGATAATCTTGAATTACGACAATCGCTTGCGCTTGCGCAAGATGAAGCTCGTCTACTAAAAGCGCAAATGCAACAAGCCAGCGAAAAATTAGAAACCCTGCTTAATCAATTGCCAGAGGCTAGTTTATGAGTGAAGTGAAGGGCGTTGATGTCAGCATCATGGGCAAAGAGTTTAAAGTATCTTGCACTGATGATGAGCGGGAAGGATTACTCACCGCAGTCAGTTATCTTGATAAAAAAATGCGGGATATTCGTGATACTGGCAAGGTGATTGGTGTTGAGCGTATTGCCATTATGGCAGCACTCAATTTAGCACATGAATTACTAACGACAAGAAGTGGTGGCGTTAATTTAGGTGATGCTAGAAAACGCGTGCTTGATATGCAGCAGCAAATTGATACAGCAATTGCTGAACAAAATAATTTGTTCTAAATCCTCAAGAACTAATTCTTAAATTTCCAGCCTTAAATACGATATAGTTCGTTTTGTTCCCCGCGGTGCGATTTAGGTTATATATTCCTTGAACTAGTCTTCGCATCGGTTTCGATCATTCGAGTTACTGTGAGCACGCTCCACTGCGGGTGCGCCTAATGAACTCTAGATTGTTACCACTTGAGCCTTTTTGGTTCAGGATGCCAGCCTAGGTTACACCTGTGGGGAACTCCCCTTATTTTTATCTTAATTCGTGATACTTCAAATCTGCCAAATTGACTTTATCTAAGCATTTTTCGTGACTTGCTTCTAAAATCACGGGCGGCGCAAATCCAGCTTCAGCAGCCTCATGCCAACGCGATGCACATAAACACCAGCGATCACCGGGTTGCAGACCTTCAAATCCATATTCAGGACGTGGTGTCGTTAAATCATTACCCTGACTTGCAGAAAAAATTAAGAATTCTTCGGTCACTTGCGCACAAACTGTATGACTCCCATTATCTTGCGGTCCAGTTTCACAACAACCGGTTCTGGTAAATCCTGTTAATGGATCAAGACTGCAGGTTTGCAAGGTAGTGCCTAATACATTTTTTGCCATCATCAGCCTCTTTTTTAATATTAAGTCAGGTTATGATACGGGTATATTTGAATAAAAGTTGTTTAAAGGAATAAAAAATGCGTTATTGGTTAATGAAGTCTGAACCCGCTGATGTTTCAATTGATGACCTCGCTGGTTTTCCTAATCAATCGGTTGATTGGTATGGTGTACGTAATTATCAAGCACGTAACTTTATGCGCGACCAAATGAAGGTGGGTGATGGCGTTTTGTTTTATCACTCAAACTGTGCAGAACCTGGGATTGTTGGAATATGTGAGGTATCCACCCTCGCCTATCCTGATCGTTTACAGTTTATTGAAGGCCATAAATATTACGATCCTAAAGCAACACCGGAGAGCCCTCGTTGGTTTAATGTAGATGTAAAACTCGTTAAAAAAACACGTTTACTTAGCTTGAAAGAAATGCGTGATAATCCTGATCTTGCTAATCTAAAAATTTTACAACGTGGCAATCGCCTTTCTATTACTCCAGTTGATCCAAGAGACTGGGAACTCATTAACAAATTACTGTAGCAATAAAAAAGCCCCAGATTTGGGGCCTTTTTATTTACAAACGAAAATCGAATTTAAGGCTTATCTAGACTACCCATCGATTTTGGATACGTAATAACACCCCAAGGCATTTCTTTATCAGCAATGGCTTTAGTTTTTTCTAGCTTCTCAACATCAATCACCAACAACGCATCTGATTTACCGCAAGCTAACAAAATTTCTTTGTCATCTGGGGTGAAGCTGAAATGCCAGCAACGATTACCCGTTGGAATATCTTTAATTTTCTCAAAAGTTTTTGCATCAT
>JBEIDM010000082.1:0-5274 GCA_040383445.1 Candidatus Methylopumilus sp.
CGATTGCTGCTGTTGGCACTTGACCACTAATAACCACCATAGGGATGGAGTCCATATATGCAGTTGCAATACCAGTTACAGCATTTGTAGCTCCTGGACCTGAAGTTACCAAAGCAACACCGACTTCACCTGTGGCACGGGCAAAAGCATCTGCAGCGTGAACAGCGGCTTGCTCGTGTCGGACTAAAATATGTTTGAATTTATCTTGCTTGAAGATTGCATCGTAGATGTGTAGCACAGCGCCGCCAGGATATCCAAAGACGAACTTTACATTCTCTTCTTGGAGGCATCGCATGATGATTTCAGCGCCACTGATTTGGCCTGCTTGCTGTTGTGTACTATCTTCCATAAACGTGCTTGTTTTTACTGATTATTGGGGAACCCTGAACAGTAAACGTTTACGGCGTTTTGGTCAAGGCTAGAAGGGTAGATTTTGGGTCAAATAAGCCCTAAAACACATGGGGTTAGTTGAATTAATTAAGGACTTTCGAATGATGAGGACAATAAGATTAAAAGCAATTATTCAAAACGCATTGATAAATCGATGGCTTTGATGTGTTTTGTCAATGCGCCGATTGAAATTCTATCTACGCCAGTGCTAGCAATTTCATGGAGATTTTTTAAGTCTATTCCACCTGACGCCTCTAAAACAGCTTGTTTATTGTTAATTTCCACCGCTTTTTTTAATAACGTAATATCAAAGTTATCAAGCAAAATTAGTTTTGCACCCGCTTTGATTGCCGTTTCTAATTGCGCTAGTGTTTCCACTTCAATTTGAATCGGCAAGTTTTTATCTTGACCTAGCACTTCTGCTGCTTTGAGTGCAGTCTCAATACTGCCGGCTGCTGCAATATGATTTTCTTTAATTAAAATACCATCGTAAAGCCCAATTCTCTGATTTAGTCCTCCGCCTATAAATACTGCATATTTTTGAGCGAGCCTTAATCCTGGAATTGTTTTTCGTGTATCCATAATACGTGCTGAAGTGCCTACTGTTTCATTGACGTATTTTTGAGTGAGTGTTGCTGAGGCAGAAAGCGTTTGTAAGAAATTAAGTGCGGTACGTTCAGCAGTTAGTATGCCGCGCGCATTACCATGAATGTGGCAAATAATTTGATTTTCTGTAACGTTGTCACCTTCTTTGATTAGCCAGTCAATCTTAGTTGAAGGGCTAATTTGTTTGAAGCACTCATTGACCCAGGGAATCCCACATATTAAGGCATTTTCTCTTGCGATGATTTTTGCATTCACTTGTGTTGAGGCGTCTATCAACATGGCGGTGTAGTCTTGATCGCCTAAATCTTCAGAGATTGCCGAGCGCACTTGTTCAGCAATTGCTTCTTTAAATTTAGCAGTGTTATATAGTGCTGATGATTCGTTCATATTTTCCATTATAATGGCAACCCTTTCAGGCGCGTAGCTGAACTTTCCAAATAAAGTCGACTCTGTACATACATGAAACTATTATATTCACTCACTAGCCCATACGCTCGCAAAGTCCGAATTGTTGCAGCAGAAAAACGCATCGCTGTCGACTTGGTTGAGGTTGTGCTCGCCGACCCAGACTGTCCTGTACAGCAATATAATCCCCTAGGAAAAATCCCAGTTCTGGTGTTGGATGATGGTGATAGTTTGTATGACTCAAGTGTGATTGTTGATTATTTAGATCAACGTACGCCGATATCACATTTAATTCCTCAAGAGACTAAACCTAAATTCCAAGTGAAGCGTTGGGAATCGTTATCTGATGGTGTGTGTGATGCAGCCGTTGCTGTGATGCTTGAAAATCGACGCCCAGAAAATTTTCGCGATCCAGCCTGGATAGCAAAGCAGATGACAAAAGTAGGCCGTGGCCTGCAACTGTTAAATGATGATTTAGGTGATAGTGAATTTTGTGTTGCCGATAGATTCAGTTTGGCTGATATTGCTTTAGGTTGTTTGTTGGGTTACTTGAATTTGCGTTTTGCTGATTTGGATATAGCTAAAAATTATCCAAATCTAAATCGACACTACCACGTCATGATGGCGAGGGTTTCATTTCAGGAAACCGCTCCGCCAGTCTAACTTAAATTATTGCGGACTAAAAAGCCTGCGTAATAATTCCACCACCTAGACAGACATTGCTTTCATACACGACAGCAGATTGACCAGGCGTAATTGCCCATTGCTTTTGGCCAAATTTAATTTCTACAAAATCATCACCTAATCGCTCAATTTCACAAGGTGCATCTGGCTGACGATAACGCGTCTTAGCTGCATATACCCAATTGGTTTTTGGCTCTTCGCCGCTAATCCAATGTACTTGACCAGCTTGTAGTCCATCGTTGAGCAGTAGAGGATGTTCATGGCCTTGTACAACAATCAATATATTGTTTTTCATATCTTTTTGAGCAACAAACCAAGGTTCGCCATTACTTTCTCTAGACCCACCAATTTTTAAGCCTTGGCGTTGCCCTAGTGTGTAATACATCAATCCGTCATGTTTTCCGACCACCTTGCCATCAGGTGTTTGCATCTCACCTGGTTCGCGCGGTAAATAACGGCTGAGAAACTCTTGAAATGGGCGTTCACCGATGAAGCAAATGCCTGTGGAGTCTTTCTTTTCACTTGTAGCGAGGCCAGCTTCTCGTGCGATTTCACGTACTTCACGTTTAAGTAAGTGGCCTAGCGGGAATAAAGTTTTTGAAAGCTGTTCTTGATTGAGGCGGTGCAAGAAGTAGCTTTGATCTTTGCTGCCATCTTCGGCTTTGAGCAGTTGGTACTTGCCTGGCTCAAACGGGTTTTCTCGAACTTGAGCGTAATGCCCGGTTGCAATTAAATCGGCACCTAAGCCCATTGCATGATCTAAAAAAGCTTTGAATTTAATTTCAGCATTACACAAAATATCTGGGTTAGGGGTTCTTCCTGCCTGATATTCATCTAAGAAATTCTGAAAGACGCGTTCTTTGTATTCTTTGCTGAAGTTAACAGCTTCTATTTCAATACCTATTTTGTCAGCGACAGATACAGCATCAATTAAATCTTGTTTTGATGAGCAGTATTCATCAGTGTCGTCGTCTTCCCAATTTTTCATGAATAGGCCGACAACGTCATAACCTTGTTGCTTAAGCAGTAAGGCGGTGACAGAGGAATCTACCCCGCCGGATAAGCCAACGACTACTCTTTTGTTTTTCATAGGATATTGATTATGCTTTTTTATATTAATTTACAGATGTGTTAGAACTGATAAAGGGAAAGCTGCTCCGGACAAATAGTCTTCAACACATTTCAGTACTTGAGGACTTCTATGAATTGCATGTGAAGATTTCAATTCTTCTAAGTTCATCCATACAGCACGAATGATACCTTTGTCTAAAGATTTTCCGACATGGTGTTGACCAAGTTCACCAATAAAGGCAAATCGTAAATAAGTGATGTCTCGATCTGTACGTTGCCAGTGATAAATACCTAACAGTTGTTTGGGTGTGAATTCATATGCTGTTTCTTCCATGGTCTCACGGCGTACGGCATCAAACAGCGTTTCACCATCTTCTAAATGCCCCGCTGGTTGATTAATCCTGATGCCGTCGGCAGTTTGTTCTTCAACCATTAAAAATCGACCATCTTTTTCAATCACGGCGGCAACGGTAGTGTTTGGTTTCCAAATCATCAGGGGATTAATATATGGCTTTAAAGTTTATATTTTACAGGGTGGGCGCCGAGTAAACCAGCATGTGATTGAGCACTAAAGAATTTAACTGATGTTTATGACTTGTGGTGCAAGCTTGCAGTGGGTATTCTTGCTTATTAATTTAACGAATATTTAAATTCATTTAATGGTATTTAAAACTCAACCAGCAAGTATTTACTTGGCTTCTCGATCACCTCGTCGTGCTGAATTGTTGCAACAAATGGGTGTCTTATTCTCAGTTCTGCCTGCTGATATTGATGAAACGCCACATGCATTGGAACGGTCTGATGCTTATGTGAAAAGATTGGCGATAGAGAAAGCACAAGCTGGCTATGCCTTAGTGCTTCAAAAAGCTTGGTTTGAAATGCCTGTATTAGCAGCAGATACTACAGTGAGTATTGATGGTGAGATTTTAGGTAAGCCACAAGATGATGAAGATGCATATCGCATGTTGAGTTTGATGTCAGGTCGGTGGCATGAAGTGCATACGGGAATCGCGGTCGCGCAGGCTGGTCATCTCGCTATGGAGATTTCTAGCACAATGGTGCAAATGGCTGATTTGTCTGATGCTGTGATACGCGCTTATATTGCCACCGGGGAGCCTAAAGATAAGGCGGGTGCTTATGGCATACAAGGGATCGCTGGATCATTAATTAAACGAATTGAAGGTAGTTACTCAGGGGTCATGGGGCTTCCTGTTTATGAAACTGCAAAGCTATTAAAGCACGCCGGCATTACATTTTTGTAGATGATGCAAAAAAGTTTTTTGCGGTGCTGGGCGCATAGAAGATTTTAAAAAATAAGCAAGGTAGTGAAAGATGAGTGAAGAAATTTTAATTAACGTGACACCACAAGAAACAAGGGTGGCGATCGTAGAGCAGGGCGTTGTGCAAGAGTTGCATATCGAACGTAGTAGCTCACTTGGCCTTGTTGGTAACATTTATCGTGGAACGGTTTGCCGTGTGTTACCTGGCATGCAATCTGCATTTGTTGAAATTGGAGTGCAAAGGGCTGCATTTTTGCATGTTGCCGATGTGCTGGAATGCACAAGCGCTGACCAAGAAAAAACAATTCAAGAAGTCTTGCACGAAGGCCAGCCTTTGATGGTGCAAGTTGTGAAGGAGCCTATAGGTACAAAAGGTGCGCGTCTGACCACCCAAATTAGTATTGCTGGGCGTTTTTTAGTGTATTTACCGCAACAAGATCACATTGGTGTATCGCAACGTATTGAAGATGAATCTGAACGTGAAATGTTGCGTGATAGATTAATAGGGCTGTTACCCCAAGACAATCCTGGCGGTTACATCATTCACGGACCCGCCGTGTATTCGGATGTTTTCTCGGCAAGTTCGGGCGACACCATCTACTTCGACTGGAAAGCCGCGAACGGCGGCGACAGTTACCACGTCTTCGGATACATCTTGAACACCGCCACTGGCGCCCAAACTGAGTTGCTCGACTCCACCGGAACGTCCACGAGCTGGGCGACCAAGGCGACAACAATTCCGTCCACCGGGAACTACCGCTTCGTCTTCGTTTCTGGAACTCACGATGCCAACTGCGCAACCGGAGGCGGAGCGTCGCTGTACATCGACAACGTGCAG
>JBEIDM010000083.1:0-5268 GCA_040383445.1 Candidatus Methylopumilus sp.
AGCAGCAGCGCTTCTGCTTCTGAATGCGTCACTGTAGTTTCAATACCAGTAATTTGACTCACCATCATCCGTGTTCGTGGACTCGGAATGTTTTTATTGAAATAGGACGATACGCGTTTTTTCAAATCCTTGGCTTTACCGACATAAATCACCTCATCACTCGCATTTTTCATACGATAAACGCCCGGTAAATTCGGTAGGTTTTTTAAAATCGCTTTAGGATCAAACGCATCAGTCATTTATGGAATTCGACTTATTTTTTATTCAATATTTAAATTATTTAATGTTAAGTTCAGCCAAACGTAAACGCTTAGCCTCTTCTTCTTTACGAACATCATCAATCACACGCATCACTGTTTTTAAATCTACTGCTTTTGTGCTTTCTTGGAAGTGGCCAGTCAAAGAAGTTTCAGGCGTAAGATTGCCATGCGAAAACAAATCCCAAATCTCTTTAGCGTATTGTGTCGTCAATAATTCTGGTGCGAATCGCCCAAAATAGTCTTTCAAATTATTCACATCTCGTTCCAACATATCTGCCGCATGATTGTTACCTGCAGCATCTACGGCCTGAGGTAAATCAATAATGACAGGGCCATCAATTGCTAACAAAATATTAAATTCCGATAAATCGCCGTGCACAATTCCTGCACATAACATTCGTACAACTTCCGTGAGTAATGCTTGATGATATTTTCTGGCATCTTCAGGGGTAAAGGCGATGTCATTGAGTCGTGGTGCAGCGTTGCCATCCTCATCCACCACCAACTCCATCAGCAACACGCCTTCGTAGAAATTATGCGGCTTAGGCACGCGCACACCAGCTGCTGCCAATCGATAAAGCGCATCAACCTCAGCACTTTGCCAAGCTTCTTCCTGCAATTTACGACCGTACTTAGAGCCTTTTTCCATCGCGCGGGCTTGACGACTATTCTTAGTCTTACGACCTTCGGTGTAATCTACACTTTGTCTAAAACTACGTTGGTTTGCCTCTTTGTAAACTTTAGCGCAGCGTACATCATCCCCACAACGGACAACATAAACGGTGGCTTCTTTACCACTCATCAGTTGGCGAATAACGTCGTCGACCAAGCCATCTTCAACTAATGGTTGCAGCCTTGAAGGTATTTTCATTAAAACTTACTCATCTAATAGTGTTCCCGCAATCGCCCAATCTTCATAAGCTACTTCATCAAACGTAATGTAAGTGTAATTGGCCGGTTTATTCGCAACACGTTCCATGGTCTCAGTGACTTCTTTAGCAATCGTTGCTTTTTGTTCACGCGTTAGCGGGCCTGCATGTTTAATATTGATGTAAGGCATCACGTCTCTCCTTATGAATGTTCAGATTGGATTAAAGCAAATACTTGATGAAACATAGCTTCAGTTAAACGTTTTGTTTGGGTGTTATAACGACTGCAGTGATAGCTGTCATACAACACTTGACCATTAGGCAAGGCATGACGTGCAGCATGGCCAAACTTATAAGCGCCCACCTTTAAACCTAAAGCTTTAAGTACAGCTAAATGCGCCACATTCCCCAAAGCCAAAATAGTAGTATTAGGGCCCAATCCATCTAATTCAGCAGCTAAATATTGATTACAGATATTCACTTCTTCGCCAGTGGGCTTATTGTCTGGTGGCAAACATTTCACTGCATTAGTAATGCGACAATCTTTTAACACTAAGCCATCATCCGCAGACACTGAAACTGGTGCGCTGGCATATCCAAATTGATGCAAAGTTTCATAAAGCAGAACGCCAGCATAGTCCCCTGTAAAGGGACGGCCGGTGCGATTAGCACCATGCATACCAGGCGCTAAACCAACAATCAGTAATTTTGGATTTTCTACGCCAAAAGCCGGCACCGGCTTGGCAAAATAAGTAGGCTCTTTGATTTTGACGGTATCTAAAAAAGATGCCAATCTAGGACATTGTCGACAATTGATATCAAAAGCTGCCATGGTAAGAACTTAGGCCTGATGCTGCTGATTCAACCACGAACTCGGATATTGCTTAGAAGCGGTTTCGAGTTCAGGCTGAATAGTGGCATGTTCAATTTTAAAATTGTGCTGCAAAGTGTGATGCAGGGCAGTCAACACTTCAGGCCAATCATTCATATCACGCAAGACCACGTGGGCTGATAAGGCAATCACCTCAGAAGATAGCGCCCACACATGAACATCGTGAACATCCACCACTTTATCGGTGGCAACCATGGCTTGCTGAACTTGCTCCACCTCAAGATGTAAAGGCACACCTTCCATCAAAACGTGTAACACTTCTCGCAACAAACGAATAGTAGAGAACAATATTAAGGCCGAAATAAATAAGGATAAAATGGCATCCATTAGCATCCAGCCCGTGAAATAAACCACAGCCCCGGCAACCAAAGCAGCAACAGAACCTAACAAATCTCCAATCACGTGCAACAAAGCTGCACGGCTATTAATATTGCCGTTACCGTTACCGTGATCATCGCCATCATGGCTATGTTGATGCAGATGCCTTGCCACCAAGATATTAATGACCAAACCAATCAAAGCAATCCACATGACTTCCATGCCTTGCACTGGTGATGGATGATAAAAGCGGCCAATCGCTTCATAAACAATCATTGCGACAACAAACAACATCGCAACGCCGTTAATCAGCGCAACAATCACTTCCGCTCTGAGTAAGCCATAAGTGAGCTTTTGGGTAGCTGGTCTTTGTGAAATCCAACCGGCGAACCAAGCTAAGCCAAGCGCGGCGCAATCCGAAAACATATGCCCTGCATCGCCCATCAAAGCCAGCGAACCAGTCAACCAGCCCCCTATCGCCTCAACAAATGCAAAACCTAATGTGAGTAATAAAGGCCACAGCAGAGAAGACCCGTGATTATGCGCATGGGTATGGCTGTGGTGTGAATGCGCCGGATGATTTTCAGCGTGATCATGTTGGTGTGTATCGTTCATAGCCTACATGCTAGCTGATACTCATAAAAAAAACGACAGATTTACTTGATGTCAGCGCTTATAATGCATGCCATCGTCAATTTTATTAGCGCTTCACTATTCATGCTTAGTTACCGTCACGCCTTTCATGCAGGCAATCATGCCGATGTACTTAAACATTTTGTACTCATGCAAGTGTTAGCGCATACCGCTCAAAAAGATAAACCATTTTGGTATATCGACACTCATGCAGGCGCTGGTCGTTATTCATTAGAAACTGGCTATGCCACACAAAATGCTGAATATGAAACCGGCATAGCTAAACTTTGGAATGCGGATGACTTACCAAATTCATTACATAATTACGTAGGCTTCATCAAAACACTCAATCAGCCATCCAGTCCTAAAACTGCAAAACTCACGATGTATCCAGGCTCACCAATTTGTGCTCAAGCCCTCATGCGCCCTGATGACAGAATGCGTTTATTTGAATTGCATCCTAGCGACTTCGATATCTTGCGTGAGAATTTCAAAGTGCATCAACGCACTGTCAAAATTGATATGAGTAATGGATTCGCTGGCATTAAAGCGGTTCTACCTCCACCGCCACGACGTGCAGTCGTTCTGATAGATCCGCCATACGAAGAAAAACAAGATTACCAACGCGTAGTCGAGATGATTAAAGATAGCTTGCAGCGTTTTGCAACTGGCACTTACATCGTTTGGTATCCATTATTGCAAAGACCTGAACCAATGATGATGGTCAATCAACTCAAACAGCTCAATTTAAAAAACTGGCTCAATGTCAGTCTTAATGTGGAATCCCCATCACTCGAAGGCTTTGGGATGTATGGAAGTGGTCTATTTATCGTTAACCCACCTTGGACACTTCCAGAAACCTTGGCTGAAGCCATGCCATATTTAGTCGATAAATTAGGCGTAGATGCTGGCGCTAGTTTTGATCTAGACAGCCATATTAGTTAATCGTTTTTGCTTCCAAGTGGGTATCAGAGGCGGGCTCTGTATATAGATTAAAGTGGTAAACGGTCAGCGTCCGCTCATTCTCAGTTTCGACTTTAACTCGCCATTCACCAGACTGAATATTCTGCTTATAGGTGTAACCTCTAAAGCCGCCATTCCGGCCTCCTGATAAAGCAAAACCCATGCGCGATGTAGTTTGCCAGCCAGACTTCTCGTCATAATGTTCCCAACGATGATACAAAGTAGTGCTGATACCTTGCGGCGCAAATACCGCTGAAACGCAGTAAACAGGCTGGCCTGCTGGCACATGCAAATCATTAGAAAGCAATCGCCAAGGTTTATACCAAGGTGCATGTTCCTGCATTAATTGAATATCACCATTTTGTTTTTTCAATTCCAAACCAATTTGAATATCTCGCTTAACCAAAGGCACTGGCGGGATAAAATCCATAATATAAGCAACGGTTAAAGTCGCTGCAATCGCCCAAACCGGCCATGCTCGACCAGGGCAGCCTGGAGTTTTCTTACGTAAATAATGCGTAATTAGCGCGCCAGCGAAAGTGCTTAAATAAAACCAAATTGCGTAAACACTTCCTAAAAAAAATGGCAGTAAGAAATTAAAAACCAAGATTGCACATAAGCCGAACAAAGCCCATGTCAGGGTAAACCGATTGTAATGATGGTCAATGTATTCATTGGCAACCAGCAAAAATCCCAAACCCAAAGACCAGAATAGCGCAAGAAAGTGATTGGCACTTTTGAAATACAAAATGAATAAACAGCTAAACAAGCTACCAAATAGAAATTGAAGAATAAAAATGGGTGCATTTTTTTGCCATTCAGGCTTAAGCGAGTGTTTTAGCTGCGCCATCTCAGACATGGAAGCATGAGCATGGCTTTGATGTCCTATCCAATAAAGAATCAAACCAGCAGCCAACAAATATGCACTGAGAATCCATAAGTCCGATGGATTAATTTGACGGCCTATCGTGAGCGCATCCCACAAAAATCCCCCAAAGAATGCAATCGCTGGCAGCAGATTCTTTAAGCTCAATGTTTTATCGAGCTTAAAGAATCGTGCTAGAAATTGACCAAGAAACTTAAACAAATTTAGGAAACCTGAGCAATGCCTATCACTTTTTTAGATTGATACTCATCCATCAAATTAAAGTTAAGGTACTGATAGATTTGTGCATGATGCTTGCTGATGGTGTCACCGACGACCTGTAAATATTCCTGTGTGGTTGGAATGCGACCGAGCTTGGCACATACCGCAGCAAGTTCAGCAGAACCTAAATACACATTGGCATCTTTACCCATGCGGTTATCAAAGTTACGTGTACTGGTTGAGAAT